>CAYFQS010000017.1:4887-20445 GCA_964345245.1 uncultured Planctomycetaceae bacterium
CGGGGGCCGGCACGCGGGGCGGCGGTCGGCGTCAGGTGAGGGCCAGCAGGGCGGCTTCGTGGATCGCTTCATGCATGGTCGGGTGGGCGTGAATCGTGGTGGCGATGTCGTCGACAGTCGCGCCGAGGCGGAGGGCGAGGGCGAGTTCGCCGATGCATTCGGTCACCTGGTGGCCGACGAGATGAGCCCCGAGCAGGCGGTGGTCGTTGGCGTCGGCGATGAGCTTGACCATGCCGCGGTTATCGTTGACGGCGACGGCCAGGCCGTGGGCGACCAGGTCGTAGCTGCCGACGATGTAATCCTCGCCGCGGGCGCGGCCGTCGGCGATGAGATCGCGTTCGGTGAGTCCGACGCCGGCCACCTGCGGGTGGCAGTAGGTGCAGGCGGGGATGGCGGGGTAGTGGATGACGGGCGGGGTGCGGCCGGCGAGCTGCTCGACGCAGACCGTCGCCTCGGCCGACGCCACGTGGGCCAGCCACGGGCGACCGACCACGTCGCCCACCGCATGCACCCCCGGCACGGAGGTCTGATAGGTCGGCCGATCGGCGTCGAGATCGACCGCGAGGTGGCCGTCGTCGGTCATGGCGGGTTGAAGCGAATCGCCGAAGAGTCCGTCGAGGTCGGGCTTCACGCCGATCGCCACGAGCAGGGCATCGGCGTCGATGGTTTCGCTCTCGCCGCCGTCGACGGGTTCGAGGGTGATGCTCACGCGATCGGCGTTTTTTTCCACGGCGGTGCATCGCCGGCCGAGCCGGGCCGCGATCTTCCGCCGGCGAAACGCCTTGGCCAGCGCCTTCGAGACGTCGTCGTCCTCGGCGGGCAGCAGGCGGTCGAGCATCTCGACGACGGTGACGCGGGTGCCGAAGGCGTCGAAGAAGTCGGCGAACTCCACGCCGATCGCCCCCGCCCCGAGCACGATGAGTCGGTCGGGCCGCTTCGCCATTGACAGGGCGTCGGTCGACGAGAGGATCGTGTTCCCGTCAAAGGGCGTATCCGGCAGCGGTCGCGGCCGGGCGCCGGTGGCGATGATCGCCTGCCGGGCGTCGAGCGTGTCGATCACCTCGCCATGGTTATCGAACACCGCCACGCGCACCGGATGCGAGGACTCGGACGTCGCCTCGCCGGCGGCGACGATTTGTCCGCGGCCGCGGAGCACGTCGACGCCTGCCTTCTCGAGCATCACGCCCACGCCCCGGCTCAGCCGCTGCACCGCCTTGTTCGGTCGGGCGGTGAGCGCGGCCCAGTCGACGCGGGCGTTGACGTCGCCTTCGAGGCCGAACACGTCGCCGCTGCCGGCAAGTCGCCGGGCGAGGTCGGCCTCGTGGAGCAGGGCCTTGGTCGGAATGCACCCGCGGTTCAGGCACACCCCGCCGAGGTCGCGGCTCTCGATGCAGGCGGTGTCAAAATCCAGCGAGGCGGCGCGCTGAGCGGCGGTGTAGCCCGCCGGGCCGGCCCCGATGATGATCAGGTCGTACGTTTTTGAATTCGTGGTCATGGGGGCCATTGTATGACGTGTGGCGGAGCGTAGGGACGCCCCGCAGCAAGCGGTGGTTGGCGGGCGACGTGGTCGGGCGGGGCGCCGCTCGTCCCGCGATGGCGAGCCCCCGGTGTGAAACTCCCGCATTTCGCCGTGGAATACCGCTTCCGCGGCGGGTAGGATATCCAGCCGCGGCAAATTGGCCGCGACCCGTAACCTCGTTGATCAGGAGTCCAGTCATGAAATCTGCTGTCCGTCTCATTCTTGTCATTGCGGCACTCGTCTGCGCTCCGGCGCGGGGACAGATCGCGCCGGTCGTTTCCGCGATTCCGGATGATTGCCACAGCTTCGTGGTCATCCCGAACATGGCCGAGCTGTCGAACGCCCTCGACCGCGTGGGGGCGGGCGTGCTGGTTCGGGAGATGGAGGAAGAGAAGGTCGAGGGGGATCTGATGTCGCTGTTCCTCGAGAAGGTCGGCCTGGAACACGGGATCGATCCCGCGGGCAGCGCGGCCTTCGGGTTCTACCTCGCGGACGACGACGGCGAGCAGGCGACGATGATCGGCTTGATGCCCGTGGCCGACCGCAAGGCGGTGATGGGCAACTTCGGCGTCGAGCCGGCTGAAGACGGCGTGACCATGAAGGCCGTCGGGTCGAGCGCGGGCGCGCAGACGTTGTACTATCGGCTTGCCGGCGATTACCTGGTGATGGGCGACGACCGGGCGGCGGTGGCCGGCTACCGGACGCCCGCCGCGGCCCGCGAGATCGACAAGTCGGTGGGGCTGCGCGGCGTGGCGGCGATGCACACCGCCCAGCTCTTCTGGTACACCGACGTGGACGCTCTCGAGGCGACGCTTCGGGAAAAGATGGACGGAATGGCCGCGGTCATGGAAGCGCAGGCGGACGCGCCCGGGGGCCAGGCCGCGCCCCCCGGCGGCGGGCCGTTCGGCGGCATGGGCGGCATGATGCAGATGTCGCCCGAGATGCAGGCGTACAGTCTGGCCAGCAACAAGGCGATGACCGACGGGATGCGGGCTTTTGTCCGCGACGCCCTCGGGGCGGTGGTGGCGTTGAACATCGATGACGCCGGGCTCGGCATGATCAGCTCGGCCCAGTTCGAGGAGGGCACGGAGCTCGCCAGGCGTTTCGCCAAGCGCGATCCCGCGCCGTCGCTCAACGCGCTGCCCGATCAGCCGTACTTCATCGTCACGTCGATGGCGTTCGGGCCGAACTCGACGATCACGCATTGGCAGCAGGCGATCGCGGACCGTTTGCCCGACGAGAACCCGATGAAGGCGCCGACGCTCGCCGGGGTGAAGCTCTACCGCATGATGCAGGGCATGCAGTTCGCGTGGTACATTCCGGAGATGGGCGGCGGCGAGGCGGGCGGCGGGCCGATGGGCGGCATGATGGGACCGGAGGGCCCGGACATCCGCATGGCCTTCACCGTTCCCGCCGACGACCCCGAGCAGTTCCTCGCCGACTACGGCGCGCTGATCCAGGACTTCGGCAAGACCGGCATGTACACCGTCGAGTACGAAGCGGGGGCGATGGAACTCGACGGGCGGCCGGTCGATCACTTCAATCTCAAGGTCTCCCCCGAGATGCAGCAGTCCATGGGGCCGATGGCCATGATGATGGGCGGCGGACCGCAGGGCATGGGCGGGCACCTGACGACGGTGGACGGCATGGTCGTGGGCACAATCGCCAAAGATCTGTCGCTGCTCAAGCAGACGGTGGTGACGGCGAAGGCGGGCAACGGCACGCTGCCGCGGAAGCTCGCCGCCGTCCGCAAGCAAGTGGCGGAAGACTCCGTGATGGAGCTCTACTTCGGGTTGGGCGACATGCTGCGGATGGTCCAGCCGATGTTGATGTTTTTCGCCCCGGACCTGGCGAACATCCAGATTCCCGCCGACCTGCCGCCGATCGCCATGACCGCCGATGCGGGCGACGGGGCGGTGGGCGGCAAGCTGTTCCTCGATCGTCGCGTGCTTACGACCATGGGGCGGTTCATCTCGGCGTTGAACAAGGCCGAGGCGGGCGGCCAGCCCGGCGGCATGATGGGCCCGCCGATGCAGCAGCGGTGATGATGGAGAGGTGTGCCGGGGCAGGGAGTACCGCGTCATTCAGAGCCGGACTCTCTGAGTCCGGAATCGACGGGAGGGTCAATCCCGAGTGGCGATGAAGCCCGACCGGAAAAGGTTCACTCGCCGCCATTGAGGCGGCTCGCGAACACCGGGCTGACACAGCCCGGCTCTGATTCACGCGTGCGGCAATCGCCCCAACGCCGTGGCTGGGCCGGAGAAGTCGACACGCGCAGGGTGACGGCCTGCTTCCGCTTACTTCGCGTCTCGGACGGCGGCGGCGATGTCCGCCGCCTGGCGGTTCGACGCCGCGTCGTGCACCCGCAGCATCTGCACGCCCGCCCAGACGGCCAGGGCCGTCACCGCCGCGGTGCCCGGCTCGCGACGGGTCGGCTCCTCCTCCCCGGCGATCCGCCCGAGGAACCGCTTGCGGCTTGCCCCGACGAGCACCGGCCGGCCCGTCGCCACGAACTGATCGAGATGGGCCAGCAGGGCGAGATTGTGGTCGGTGGTCTTGCCGAAGCCGATCCCGGGATCGATGACGATCTGCTCGCGGGCGACGCCGGCTTCTTCGGCGGCCGCGGCCCGGTCGGCGAGGAACCGCTTGACCTCGGCGACCACGTGCTCGTACCGCGGGTCGTGCTGCATTGTGGTCGGCTCCCCCCGCATGTGCATGAGCACCACCGGCACGCCTCGCTCCGCGAGGAGGGCAAACATCCGCGCATCCTCCCGGCCGGCGCTGACGTCGTTGACGATGTCCGCCCCGGCGTCGAGGGCGGCGGCGGCCACGTCCCGCCGCGTGGTGTCGATGCTGATCGCCGCTTCACACCGCTGGCGGAGTTGCTCGATCACCGGCAGCACGCGACGCCGCTGCTCCCCGGCGTCGATGCGATCCGCCCCGGGCCGGGTGGATTCGCCGCCGATGTCGATCACGTCGGCCCCGGCCTCGACCATCGCCAGGCCCGCGATCACCGCCTCGTCCTGCGAGCGGTACTTCCCGCCGTCGGAGAAACTGTCCGGCGTCACGTTGAGCACGCCCACGAGCCGGGGGCGATCCAGGGCCATGGAGCGATTGCGGGGCAGGACGAGGTGCATGGCCGGGATGGTAGATCGAAGGGACGCGAAGAGGCAAGCGGTGGTTCACGCGCGTCATCGGGCGACCCCGCATTGTCGCGTCCCCGTCGTGGTTCTATGATCGTGTGAATGGCGGAAGACGCGCGGATTGTGCTGCGGGGCGAGAAGTTCGACGTCGAGCGGCGGGACCAGCCCCGTCGCGACGGCGGCGTGCGGCAGCGCGAGGTCGTGGTCCATCCGGGCGCGGTGACCATCGTGGGCGAGTTCGACGACGGCCGGATCGTGATGATCCGCAACCGGCGATTCGCGGTGGAGCAGACGCTGCTGGAACTGCCCGCGGGCACGCTGGAGCCGGGCGAAGACCCCGCCGACTGCGCCCGCCGCGAATTGCGTGAAGAAACCGGCTACGAGGCGTCGATCATCGAGCCGCTGTGTACGTTTTTCACGAGTCCCGGCATCTGCACGGAGCGGATGCATGCGTTCCTGGCCCGCGGGATGAAGCAGGTGGGCCAGGACCTCGAGCCGACCGAACGGATCGAGGTTGAACTGATGTCACCGGCCGACGTACTTCGCCGGTGCGAGACGAACGAGATCGCCGACGCGAAGACGCTGGCCGTCCTGCTGTATTACGCCCGCTTCGCCGCGGGTCGATCCGGGCAAACCTGAGACATGGCTTACTACGACCGCGACTATTACCGAGATCCCGCCGAGGCGGCCGGCCGCAGCGCCAACCCCTTCGGCCAACGTCTGCGCATGGCGTCGTTCACGACGTGGCTGATCATCATCAACGTCGCGGTCTACGTGCTTGATGTGTTGCTGGTGGCGGCCGGCCTGGGCGCGGAGACGCAGATCGGCACGCTCGGACCGCTGCAGAGCATCGGATACTTCTCGGCCGAGACCGCCGTCCACAGCATGCAGATCTGGCGGTTCATCACCTTCCAGTTCCTGCATGCCGGCATCGGACACCTGTTTTTCAACATGCTGGCGCTCTACTTCTTCGGTCCGATGGTCGAGCAGTACCTCGGCTCGCGGCGATTCCTCGGTTATTACCTGCTGTGCGGCATGGCGGGCGCGGCGGCGTACCTGGTGCTCTGGCGCTTGGGCATAATCGTCAGCGAGGCCTGGGTGCCGCTGGTCGGCGCCTCGGCGGGCATCTTCGGCATCCTCCTCGCCGGAGCCAGAATTGCGCCGAACACGAAGGTCATGCTTCTGTTCCCGCCGATCCCGATCTCGCTGAAGGCGATGGCGTGGATTTTCGTCGGCATCGCGCTGCTCACGATCCTGCAGCAGGGCCCGAACGCCGGCGGTGAGGCCGCCCACCTCGGCGGCGCGGTGCTCGGATTCCTGCTCATTCGCCGCCCGGGGCTGCTCGACTGGTGCGACCGCGTCCGCCTCGGCGGGGTTTCGCCCGGCAAGATCCGCAAGCAGCACCGCCGACAGCGATTCAAGAATGACGAGGACAGCGAGCGCAAGTTAGAATATGAGGTCGACCGGATTCTGGAGAAGGTGCACCGCGACGGGCTGAACGCGCTGACGTCAAAGGAGAAGCGCATTCTTCAGCAGGCGACCCACCGCCGCCGGGATTAGTCCCGGCCCGGCCACCTCTTCGCCCGGAAAGGACCGTGCCATGGCTTATCGGCTCAAACCTGACGAATCCGTCGCCGCGGGAGCCAAGCGCATCGTGCGCGAGCAGATCGACAAGGCCCTCGACGAGATCAACGACGAGAAGATCGATCAACAAGAGACCGTGCACCAGGTGCGCAAGCGCTGCAAAAAAGTCCGGGCGGTGATCCGCCTGATCCGCGGCTCGATCGATGCCGAGACGTACAAGTTCGAGAACACGTTCTATCGCGACGCGGCCCGCGAGCTGTCGCACATCCGTGACACCGAAGCCATGATCGAGGCCTTCGACGATCTTGTTGAGCACTACGCCGACCAGATCGACCCCGGCGCGTACGACTCGGTGCGGGCGGAGTTGCAGCGTCGCCAGGACGGCGCGGTCGACGCGGATGCGGCACTGGAGAAGCTGCTCGAAGCGTTCCGGGCGAAGATGGTCGAAGGGCGGGACCGTGTGTCGACGTGGTCGCTGGACGCCGACGGCTTTCCCGCCGTCGCCGGCGGCATCAAGAAGACCTACAAGCGCGGGCTGAAGGCCCTCGACGCGGTGCACGGCGACCCGAGCACCGAGCAGTACCACGAATGGCGGAAGCGGACCAAGTACCACTGGTACCACACCCGCATACTCCGCGATGCGTGGAAGAACGTCATGCAGGCGCGGCGGGACGAACTGTCCGACCTGAGCGACATGCTCGGCGACGAGCACGATCTTGGCCTGTTCCGGCAGATGATCGAACACGACGCGGACGCCTTCGGCGAGACCACGTCGGTGCAGGCGTTCGTGGGACTGATTGACCGGCGGCGGGCGGAACTGCGGGCCGAGGCGAACACGCTCGGCGGGCGCATCTATGCCGAGGACCCGAAGGACCTGGTTCGCCGGCTCAAGGTCTACTGGCGCTACGCCGTGGCCGACGCCGAGCAGAAAAAGGAACTCGCCGAAGCGAAGCTGCCGGCGGGGGCGTGAGATGAGCGGTTCACGGCGGGGCAAGCTCGTGATCATCGCCGGGCCGTCGTGTGCGGGCAAGACGCCGCTCAAGAAGGCCCTGCAGCGCGACTATCCCGACCTCGCCGCGCCCTTGCGCGAGATCGTACTCCACAACGACCGCCCGCCTCGGCCCGAAGAGGCCGACGGCGAGGACTACCACTTCCGTCAGCGGGAGCGGATCGAATCGCTCCGGGACGACAACCGCTATCTCGTGACCGAAGTGCGCGGCGACCTGCAGGCGCTCGACCTCCATGACCTGCACGAGTTGCTGGAGAAAGGCGACGCGTTGTACGAAGGCAACCCGGTGTTCGGCAAGCTGCTGCTGACGCACGAGGCATTAACCGACGTGCCGCGGTTGAGCGTGTTCGTCTCGCCCCTGTCATGGGACGAGGTGGTCTATCTCCGCGAACACGTGCGGGTGGACGAGCGGTCGGTGGTGACGGACGTGATGCGGCGGCGACTGCTTCGCCGCACGCGGCGGCAGAAGGGCGAGTTGTCGCAGCCGGACCTGGCGGAGGTCGAACGCCGGGCGGCGGCGGTCATCGAGGAGCTGAACACCGCGCACCGGTATGACCACGTGATCGCGAATCACGATGGCGAGGACAGCGAGAACTGGGATGCCTTCGGCGTGCCGCTGGCCGACGCGCGACGGACGCTGCTCGCCCTCGCCGCCCTGCTCCGAGGCCAGGCGCCGGACACCGTCGAACACTGGCCCGAGCCGCCGTTTGCCGACGCATAAATCGGCGCGATGCATACGGCAACGGCCCCGCTCTCGATGTTTTGGGCAACACGCGTTTGCCCTGCCGGGCGACGCCGGCGACGCGGATCACGATCGGCCACGTCTTCCCCCTTCACCCCGAGCCCGACGAAGACCGGGTGACCTGGCGCGGTGATCACTGACCTCCGGCCGCGCTCTCCCGGTCCGGCGGCGTGGGTTCGACGTGCGATGGGTGCTGCGGCTCGCCCCGCCCGGCCCCGCGGTCGATGATGTCGATCAGGTCCATGGGGCGCTCGATCACCGCCTTCGCCCCGTGGCTGAGCAGTTCCTCGGCGTCGCGAAAGCCCCACGCGGCGCCGACGGGATGCATCCCGGCGTTCACGGCGGTCTGCATGTCGGTCTTCGAGTCGCCGAGGAAGATGAACTGCCCCGGCTCGATGCCGAGCGACTCGGCGATCTGCGTCGCCGCCGCCGCGTCGGGCTTCAGCGGCGAGCCGTCCTGCTCGCCCCGCACCTCCGCGAACTCCCAAGGGTCCAGCAGCCGCTCGACCATCAGTTCCACCGACTCCTGCGGTTTGTTGCTGAGCACCGACATGGGCATGCCCCGCCGGCTCAACTCCGCCAGCAACGCCCCGATGCCCGCATACGGTCGGCTCTGATCGAGCATGTGCTCGCGATAGTACGCCCGGAAGTCGCCTTTCACCTTCCGGTGCAGATGCTCCTTGCCCTCCGGCAGGGCCCGGCTGACGTACTTGTCCAGGCCCTCGCCCACGAACTGCCGGCATTCCTCCCTGCTCCGCGTGGGCAGGGCGGCGTTGGACAGGGCGTAGTTCATTGCGTCGGTCAGGTCGGCAAGCGTGTCGACCAGCGTTCCGTCGAGATCGAAGATGATGGCGCGATAGCTCATGGCAGGCGTCTTCCGGGGTAAAGTGCGGCCGGCGGGGAAACTCAAAACTCAGCGCCCGGACCGCGCGGCCGCGAAGCGAGGCCCAAAGGGCTTGGCCTGTTCGCGACCGGGTCCCGGGTCGTTCCGGCGCGAACCGCTCTGGCGAATCGAGCGTAGCTGTGATATTCTACGCGCTTCGCCCGACGCCACCAACGCCGGGCTGACCGAGCTCGCCCGCAGGGGATCAACATTGATCGAGCGGAAGCCCGTCATCGGCGTGGCCGGGGGGATCGGCTCCGGCAAGAGTCTGGTCGCCCGGCAACTGGCCTCGGAGGCTGGCGTGCGGATCGACGCCGACGCCATCGCCCACGCCGCCCTCGACCGCGGCGACGTCCGCGAGCGACTGCGGCAGTGGTGGGGCGAGCGGGTGTTCGACCGCGAAGGTCGACCGGATCGCCGAGCCCTGGCGGAACTCGTCTTCGACGACCCGTCGAAGCGGCGACGCCTCGAAGGGCTGGTCCACCCGATCGTCTTCGCCGAGCGCGACCGCGTGGTCGCCGCCGCGGCGGATGACCCGTCCGCGCGGCTGGTGGTGATCGACGCTCCCCTGTTGTTCGAGGCGGGGCTGGCCGAGCAGTGCGACCGCGTGATTTACGTCCATGCCGACCGCCGGACGCGTTTGCGGCGGGTGGCCCAACAACGCGGCTGGGACGAGGCCGAGGTGACGCGACGGGAAAAAAATCAAATGCCACTGGACAAGAAGCTGCGACTTGCGCATTATATGGTTGAGAATGATGCCAGCGAAGCAGCATGTCTGGCGCAAATCCGCGACGTGCTCGCCCTGTGCCTCGATCCCCGCTGATTAGACCGGGATGTTGCCGGACTCCCTGACCGAGGATTAGCCGACCCCGCCGGGCCCGCCACGCTGGTTCATGACCGACCGCGACCGCCTTGACCACCCACCGACTGACTGACCTTTGCGGGCCCGACGCCCGCCACACCCTGACCTGAGTCGTTCAACCGCACGGAACGCCCGTGCCGACAATCCAATAGCGCCAGAGGAGACATTGCACCATGGCCAAGTCTACGACGTACCGGAAGAAGAAGGACGAGGACAGCGAAACCTCGTCGACGAAGTCCGATCCCACCAGGCGCGCTGACGCTGCCGCGGACGAGACCACCGAGCAGGCCGAGGCCGAAGGCGAAGAGAAGCGGTCGAAATCGACCCGCCCCGTCGCCACCAAGCCCTCGCAGGAGGAGATCGCCTCCTACGACGCCGACACTCAGCAGAAGTACGAGTCGGTGAAGAAGGGCGGGATGAAGGTGGCCGACCTCCAGAAGATGGAGGTCGAGCAACTGCACGAGGTCGCCAAGGAGGAAGGGCTCGACGACTACCTGTCGCTCAACAAGCACGAGCTGATCTTCCAGATCATCAAGGCCCGCATCGCCAAGGCGGGGTTGATGTACGGCGAGGGCGTGCTCGAGATTCTGCCCGACGGGTTCGGCTTCCTGCGAAGCCCCGAGTATTCCTACCTGCCCTGCCCCGACGACATCTACGTGAGCCCGGCCCAGATCCGACGCTTCGGGCTGCGCAACGGCCACATCGTCCAGGGCACCATCCGCCCGCCCAAGGAGTCGGAGCGATACTTCGCCCTGCTCCGCGTCGACGCGGTGAACGGTGAGAGCCCCGACACACTCAACGACCTGATCCCCTTCGAGGACCTCGTGCCCCTGCACCCCGAGGAGCGATACGTCCTCGAAACGCCCAACGATCCGAAGAACATCGAGATGCGGATCGTCGACCTCGTCGCCCCCGTGGGCAAGGGGCAGCGCGGCCTGATCGTCGCCCCGCCCCGCACGGGCAAGACCGTCCTCCTGCAGAAGATGGCCAACTCGATCGTCACCAACGATCCCGACGTGAAGGTGATTGTGCTGCTGATCGACGAGCGGCCGGAGGAAGTCACCGACTTCCGCCGCAATACGCCCGATGAGGTCGAGGTCGTCGCCTCGACCTTCGATGAGCAGACCGACCGCCACGTGCAGGTCGCGGACATGGTCATCGAAAAGTCGCGTCGACTCCTCGAGTTCGGACAGGACGTGGTGATTCTGCTTGACTCGATCACCCGACTCGCCCGCGCTTACAACGCCGAGGTCCCGCACTCCGGGAAGATTCTGACCGGCGGCGTGGACGCCAACGCCCTGCAGAAGCCGAAGAAATTCTTCGGCTCGGCCCGGGCGATCGAGACCGGCGGCTCCCTGACCATCCTCGGCACCGCTCTCGTCGACACCGGCTCCAAGATGGACGAGGTGATCTTCGAGGAGTTCAAGGGCACCGGCAACAGCGAACTCGCCCTTGACCGCCGACTCGTCGAAAAGCGCATCTGGCCCGCGATCGACATCGCCGCCTCCGGCACCCGCCGCGAGGAGCTGTTGCTCGATCCCAAGGAACTGGAACTCGTCTACCGCCTGCGGAAGGTGCTCGCGGACATGAACGTCGTGGAAGCGATGGAACTGCTCCGCAGCCGCCTCGACAAGGTCAAGACCAACGCCGAGTTCCTGCTGACCATGAACCTCGACTGATCCCCGGTCAATCCCCAACCCGAACGAAGGCCCCCGCCACGCAGGTGGCGGGGGCCTTTATCCGTCCCCCAAAAAGCCGCGACCGTTGGTCGCGCCGAAACCGGCCGCGTTCGTGGGACGGTCCGTTTCGCCGGCTCCCCTCCGTCTACAGCCAACCGCCGCGCGACCACCGGTCGCGGCTTTGTGCAGAGGCGTCTGCATCCAGCGCGAACGTGCGCGCGGGTTTACTCCTGCCGCTCGACGGCGAGGTAATCGTCGAAGTGGTGGGCGGCGGGGTTCGTGTCGGGTGGGGTTTCGCCGGGGGCGAGGGTGATGACGTCGGTGAAGCGCCCGCCGCGCGCGTCCGTGCCGGCGATGGTCAGGCCGGTCGGGCTCGACGCGATCTCGACCGGCGGCTCATCCGGGCCCAGCGGCTGGCAGACCCACAGGTAGTCCAGCTCGCAGGCCTGTTCGATGAGCACGTACCGCATCGGGCCGAGCATGGCCTCGTGACCCGTCGGCGACGCCGGCGACGCGACGTGCACCCGCAGGTCCACGCCGTCGAGGCCGGCGAAGCGAAGCTCGTTGCCGGCAATCTCGACCGACCGCGCCAGGCAATTGATGCGAAGCTGCGAGGGGTAGATGCTCCGCGTGATGCGGTCCCAGATCACCAGGTATCGGTTGCGGGCGAAGAGCAGGTGACGGAAGTACTCGACCGCGGCGATCGGCTGGATGTTGCGCCAGACCTCGCGGCGGACGTTGTTCATCGACAGGTCGGCCACGACGTAGTCGAACGCCTCGCCGAGCCGCACGGTCACGGGCGGGCGGCGAAGCTCCATCCCGACGTCGCCGTTCCAGTCCGGGCCGAAGGTGACCACGTTATGGGCCCACGTGGCCGAGCCGTGCACGAACTCGCCTTCCGGGGCGTCGGTGCCGTGATAGCCGAAGTCGGGCACGAGGCGCGAGCCGCGGGTGACGATGGAGAAGTGGCCGAGGTCGAAGCCCCAGTGGTGGGTCGCCTTGCCCACGCGGAAGAAGACGCTGGTCTCGGTCGGCTCGCCCACGTCGGCCCGCATCTGCACGCCCGTGCCGTGGAACTGCCGCGAGTCGAGCAGCCCGGCGAGGGCGGGGGTATCCGGGGCGAGGTCGCGAACGTACAAGTACTCGAACTTCGGGGCGTGGGCGCCCCAGAGCGGCTTGCCCGTCTCGGCCCAGCAGGCCAGCAGCTTCTCCGACAGCGCCTCGTCGTGCTCGCGGACCTCCCACCCGGCGTGGGCGATCATCGCGGCCACGGGCATGTCCTTGCAGTTCCGCCCCGTGTCGCCGATGGCCGGCCACATGCGACGCTCGCCCTCAAAGGGCGCGAACTTCCCGCCCGGCTCGTACTCGCGCTCCACCGTCGACCGCTGCGGGGCGGTCACGTAATCGACCAGCGTATGCATCGCGCCCTGGAACCGCGGATCGGCGAAGAAGTCGCGCTGCCCGCAGCGCCGCAGCACGCTCGCGAGGTGCAGCATGTTGTGGAACAGGTGCACGAAATAGCCGATCGACTCGGTGTACACGCCCCCGGCATGGAAGTGAAAGTCGAGCTGTTGGTCAAGCTGCTGCGCCGCGTCGGCCCGCCAGTCGCCCGCCTGCGGGTGATCGGCGAATACCGCCCCGAACAGGCCGAGGTTGTAGTACACGTCGGTCTGGAAGTTCGGCGTGCCGAAGAGCGTGCTGTACTGCTCCGCCACCGTCCAGTTGCGAATCGACATCGGATCGTGCGGCGGGCGGTAGTTCTGGTGACAGGGGAACAGCGCGTCCCCGGCCGAGGCATGAGCGAAGAGCAGCAGAATCCGGCGCAGGCGTCGTGCGGTCGCGGCGTCGAACGCGCCGGCCGCCAGCGCCGCTTCGTACCACGCCGCCGCCGGCCCGAGCGACCGCAGGGCGACCGGCGACGCCCGGTCCGAGACGAACCCGCCGTTGAGGAACAGCGCCAGCTTCGACTCGGCGATCCGCTCGACCTTCCCGGCCAGCGCGGCCGCCGCCTCCCGGTCGCCCCGCAGCATCCACCGGGCGTACAGCGCGTCCGGGCTGTCGCCGGCCAGCTCGTCGTCGAGCCGGTCTGCGATCTGCCGGAACACGGTTGATCGTTGCCGGCGTTCGTCGGCCGTGAGCCCGGTCGCGCGAGTCCCGTCGACCGCCCCCGACTCGAGGTCGAGTCGGCGAACCCAGTCCAACGGCAGGTCGGTGAGCTTGCGATACCACCGGGTCATGATCGAGATCGATTGAGTGCGGTCGTGCTGGTCGCAGGCGATGGGGGTGAGCACCTCGCGCCGGTCGGCGGCGATCATGCACCAGGTTCGCCGGCCGCGCCCGATCTCGCCGCGGGCGACGACCCGCCGGCCCTCCTCGACCTCGAACTGGATCGCCGTCTCGCTCGGGTATCGCCAGTGGATCGGCTGCCAGGCCATGAGGGTCAGCGTATCCGCGTATGGCTCGACGCCCGTCTCCTGAATCCCGCGGAACGTGCCCTGGGGGCGGTCGGAGATCATCAGCCCGAGCCAGGGATACGCCGTGTGCGTCTGGGCGTGATGCGGGGCGAGCGAACCGATCCGATACGGTGTCGGCGGCACGGGCACGAGGTTCTGCGGCTTCCGGGATTCCTGCCCGCCGTGGAAGTAGAGGTCGGGTGAGAAGCGATCGCTCAGGTCGAGCTCCAACCGTGCCGATCGCCCGAGATCGCTTTGCTCATCGACGTACGCCAGCGGCTGGTCGGCGTAAACGGTCGCGGTGAATTCGTATCGCCCGCCGCCGGGGTGCCTCAGCACGTAGCGGTACCGCACGAACACGTCGCCCGATGCGACGATCTCCGCTTTCACCGTCGGCGCCGCCTCGTCCGCTTCGATCTTTGCGGGGTCGACCCGGGCGATGCTCTGGCGGTCGTGGTCGAAGAACGCCGACTTGTCGACCGCGAGGCGGCTGCTCGTCCGCGGGGCGCCGTCCGGGCCTTCGATCCACGCGATGGGCCCGGTCACACGCCACTCCGCCCCGCCATCGATCACCGTGGGATCGGCGGCGAAGGCGACCGCGAACCGGCGACTGCGAACGACGTGACAACCCGCCCGGCGTTCGACGGTCAGGCCGGTCGGCGCGGCCGGCGCTTCCTCGCCGAGCAGCGTGATCTCGGCATCGGCGTCCAGCGTGAGGCAGGCGGTGAGCCGGCCGGCCTGGTCATCGAACTGGGCCGCGACCCGCCGGTCGCCGCAGGTCAGCGACCGCACGCTTGCCAGTGAGCCGGCGTCCATGCCGGTCGGCGGGTCGAGATGCACCAGCTCGCCGTCCCAGGTGAATGACAGCGGCTCGACGATGTTCCATTGGAGCTTGGTCATGCGGCCAAGCTTGGCCGAACGCGGCGCCGTCGTCAAATGTCCAGACGGTTCTCCGGACCTTCGCTCCCGCTTCGGTCCGGCTTGCGGGCGGTTGTCCGGCCGGTCGGCGGACACAGAAATCTCACAGAATTTCTTGACATCGAGTGGGGGGCCGGAAAGG
Source organism: uncultured Planctomycetaceae bacterium (assembly GCA_964345245.1). Taxonomy (GTDB): domain Bacteria; phylum Planctomycetota; class Phycisphaerae; order Phycisphaerales; family Zrk34; genus CAYFQS01. The sequence continues at coordinate 19,822 of CAYFQS010000017.1, forward strand.
ATGACTGGTGAAGAGAGACACCGGGGCTGGAAATCCGGAAGATCTGAACAGGAAAGGACTTACGGACTGTAGAAATCGGCTGGGCGGAGTTGGCAAGCCCCGGACCCGGCCAACAGAGACGACGGGAAGACGAGAGACGGGCAAGAGAGAGAACCCGGGAGGTTACTGGGACGAGAGCGTCTGGAGACGACACCTTCTCGACCAGTGGGCCTCCCGCCCTTGCACTGAACCGATCGCCCGTTGCTCTGGCACAGCGTAGCGCGGCGGTCGTTTTTGTTGGGCTCAACGCCCGAGCGGATCGCCTCTCCGACCGGCAGCCGGGTCACGATGGTCGTGACCGGCCGGCGGAGCACAAAGTGTTCGGTGGAGAACGCCGTCATGGAGGCACGAGGCGGTTGAAATCTGACCTCCATGGCACCACTCGATGATTCCGTCGCCTGCATAACCCTGAGCGACCCATCGGGAGGTGTCGTCTCCACACGGGGCTCGCACCGGCGAGCCCCCTTTTGATGCGCCAACCCCGCGTGCTGAGGGAGGGCTGCCGACCACGTGATTGAGAGAAAAGCCGCGTGCTGAGGGAGGGTTGCCGACCGAAGCACCGGATCGCTCGATGCGATGTTGAAT
>CAYFQS010000018.1:0-18563 GCA_964345245.1 uncultured Planctomycetaceae bacterium
CGGTGATCGTCGGCAGGGAGAGTTCGGTGTCCGGCAGGTTCACGCCCTTGCGGCTGGAGATCGGCCCGCCGGTGGTGCAGCGGCAGACCAGGGCGCCCGGCCGCCGCTCCGTGACAATCAACCGCACCGACCCGTCGTCGATCAGCACGCGATGGCCCGGGGCGACTTCCCGGATCATCTCCGGCCAGTTCACGTTCACCCGGCCGTCGGCCCCGTCGGCGGGGTCGGTCGAGATCACCAGCTCATCGCCTTCGTCGAGCTCGATCTCCGGCGGGTCGAGATCGTCGAGGCGGATCTTCGGGCCACACAGGTCGCCGAGCACGGCGATGGGGCGGTCGGCGGCGTCGGCGGCGGCCCGCACGTTGGCCAGCACGCGGGCGTGATCGTCAAGCTCGCCGTGCGAGAAGTTGAGGCGGAACACGGTCGCGCCTTCCTCGATAAGCCGACCGATCGTCGCCTCATCCGCGCTCGTCGGGCCGAGCGTGGCGATGATCTTCGTCCGGGTTTCCATCATGCGGGATACGGGCTCGGTCATGGTCGTTCTCGTCGCTGGGGCGAATGGGATTATGGTATCGCAGTTGTCCGGGCGGGTCAGGGCTGCTAGGTTTCCGTCAGGACAAAGAAGTCTTTTGCGAGTCGGGGACAAAACACATGGACCAGCAACCCGGTCGTCCGCAGGCGGCGAGAGGAACGTGGCTGCTCACCTGGCTGATTCTCGCCGGGCTCGTGCTTGGTGCGATCATCGGACAGTTATTGCACGATCCGCGCTTCGATCCGGCCACCGATGCCGACCACGTTCACGAACACGCCGGGTTTCTGTTCGCGTTCACCTTTCTCGGCAAAACGGTCTTCATGGGCCTGCTGAAGATGCTGATCGTACCGCTGATCATCTCCTCCGTGGTGGCGGGCGTGGTGTCGGTGGGCAACTTCCGCCAACTCGGGCGGATCGGTCTCAAGACGCTGGTCTACTACTTCGCGACGATGCTCGTCGCGGTGACGATCGGGCTGATTCTCGTGAGCTGGATTCAGCCGGGCGGGTTCATGACCGACCTCGCGGCGCGTGAGGCCGCGGCCGAGACCGCCGTTCAGCAGCGCGAAGCGGCGATCACCACCGCCGAGGAGAAGGGCCTGCTCGGGGCGGTGATGAACATCATCGGTCAGCTCGTGCCCAACAACCCGATCAAGGACGCCGCGGAGATGCGGGTCCTGCCGATGATCGTGTTCTCGATTTTCTTCGCCGTGGTGCTCACGATGCTGGGCGAGCGTGGCCGGCCGGTGGCTCACTTCTTCCAGATCGTCTTCGAAGTGATCATGAAGATGGTGCACGCGGTGATCTGGCTCGCCCCGATCGGGGTGTTCTGCCTGCTCGCCTGGACCGTGGCCCGCATCGGCCTCGCCGACTTCGGCAAAGGCATCACCGTCTACATGGCCACCGTGGTCAGCGGCCTCGCCGTGCACGGGCTGATCATCCTCCCGCTGCTTCTGCTGCTCTTCGTGCGGATGAATCCGTTCAAGTACATGCACCAGATGCGCCAGGCGCTGATGACCGCGTTCGGCACGGACTCGTCCTCGGCCACGCTGCCGGTCACCATGGAATGCGCCACCGAGGAAGGCGGCGTCTCGGAGAAGGCTGGCGGCTTCGTCCTGCCCCTCGGGGCCACGATCAACATGGACGGCACGGCCCTGTACGAAGCGGTGGCCGTCGCGTTCCTCGCCCAGGCGTACGGCCTGCAACTCGGGCTGGAGCAGAGCGTGGTCATCGCCCTCACCGCGACGCTCGCCGCCGTGGGCGCCGCGGGCATCCCCGAGGCGGGGCTGGTGACCATGCTCATCGTGATCAAGGCGGTGAACGACAACGTCCTCGCCGCCGATCCGAACACGGCTACCATTCCCATCGCCGCGGTGGGCATCATCATCGGGGTGGACCGGCTGCTGGACATGTGTCGCACGACCGTGAACGTCTGGGGCGATGCGGTGGGCGCGAAGATCATCAGCCAGTCGGAGCCGGATCACCCGCCCGCCGACCAGGCCGTGCCGACGGGATAGCAACATGAACGATCAACCGAACAAGCATCAACCCATCATCGCCGAGCGCGGCGCGGAGGGCGCGAAGTCCGACCGCCGCCTGTTCATGCAGTTCATGGCCTTCACCGGCGTGGTGGATACCGCCAAGGCGGTCGACACGCTGCAGCAGGTCGGCATTGACGGGGCGCTCTACGAAGATCTGCACGATCCGGCCGGCCTCGCCCTGGTCACCTTCAGCGAAGACCCGGACTACTTCCTCGCCGACGTGCGCCGCCTGCTCAACGGCGAACCCTTCTTCCGCTTTACCATCCGTGACGACCTCGTGCTGTTGGGTCGAACCTACGCGATCGGTTACGAGCGCGATCTCGACGACGTGCTGATCGACCGTCCGAAGCGGACGCTGCTCAACGGCGACTGGCCGTGGGCGGTCTGGTACCCGGTGCGGCGAAGCGGGGCGTTCGCCCAACTGCCGCCCGGAGAGCAGCGGAACATGCTTCGCGAGCACGGCAGCATCGGCCGGGCGTTCGGCGAGGCCGACCTCGCCCACGACATCCGCCTCGCCTGCCACGGTCTCGACCGGCACGACAACGACTTCGTGATCGGCCTCGTCGGCCGCGAGCTCGCGCCGCTGTCCAGGATTGTCGAAACCATGCGGTCCACGAAGCAGACCTCGCAGTACCTCGACCGCCTCGGCCCATTCTTCGTCGGCAAGAAGGTCTGGCAGCGCCCGTGAGCCGCCCCGGCCCCGCCTCGCTTCAGCGAGTGCGGGCTCACGATTCGATCCCGGCCCGCCTCGCTTCAGCGAGTGCGGGGTAACGATCCGATCCCGGCCTCGCCAGAGCCCGTCATCGTTCCCCGCCGCGCTTACGGAGGAGATCGGCGGCTTGCTTCTTCTCGGCGACGATGGCCCAGCGCAGCGGCGTCCAGCCGTTCTGGCCGCGGGCGTTGACGTCCGCCCCTTCGTCGAGCAACAGATCGATGAGCTCCGTCTTGCCGTGAAACGCCGCGATGTGCAGCGGCGTCTGGCCGTGCCGGTCGCGCTCGGCGAGGGGGGCGTCATGGCTCAGCAGCAACTCGGCGACGCGCCGGTCGCCGCGAGCCGCGGCCAGGTGCAACGGGGTCTGGCGCTTGGCGTTCTTCACCCGCGGTGAAGCGTCCAGGGCGAGCAGGGCGTCGACAATCTCCGCATTGCCGCGGGTGGCCGCGAGGGTGAGCGGCGTCTCGCCGTCGTCGTCTCGGACGTTCGCCTCCGCCACTTTCCGCGCCAGCAGCTTCACCATGGCGGTCCTGCCTTTTTCGACCGCCACATGCAGGGCGGTCCGCCCCTTCGCATCACGTGCGTTGACCGCCGCTCCGCCTTCGATCAACTGCTCGGCCAGGTCGGCGTCGCCCTTCGCCGCGGCCATGTGCAGGGGCATGGCGCCGTTGCTCAGCCGGGCGTTGGCCAGCGCCCCGTTTTCCAGCAGCAGGCCGACCAGTTTGACGTGGCCTTCCCCGAGGGCGAATTCGAGGGGCGTGCGGCCTTCGCGGTCGCGGGCGTTGACCGGCGCCCGGCCGGCGAGAATCGCCCCGACTGTCCGTTCGTGGCCTCGTTGGGCGGCGAGGTGCAGGGCGGTCCCGCCCCCGCGATGGCGCAGCGACGGGACGGCCCCGCTTTCGATCAGCAGCGCCGCCGTCTCATCGTGGGCGTCGGTCGGCCCCGCCATGGCCCAGTGGACCGGCGTGCTGCGGCGCAGCCCGGCGCGCGCGATCGGACGGGCGCCCTCGTCGACCAGCAGCCGAACGACTTCGAGACGCCCCTGTCCCGCGGCGTAATGCAGCGGGGTGACGCCCATCACGGCCGTGTGTCCGGGCCGGGCGCCGGCGTCGAGCAGAAGCTTGACCATGTCCAGATCGCCGTTCGACGCCGCCTCGAACAGCGGCGTCATTGCCATACCGTTCTCCTCGTCGACCGCCGCGCCGTGATCCAGCAACACCCCGGCCGATTCGACGTCCTTGCCGAATGCCGCGAAGTGCAGCGCCGTATCCCCGCTCGCCGCCTGGGCGTCGACCCTGGCGCCGGCGTCGAGCAGGGCGCCGGCGGCCGCCGGATGCCCGGCGAGCACGGCGAAGTGCAACGGCGTAAGGCCCGTGGCCGTGCGGGCGTCCACGTCAGGGCGGCGGTCGAGCAGGGCGGTGATGATCTCCACGTTGCCGCCTTCCGCCGCGGCGTGCAACGGCGTCTCGCCGCGCTTCGCTTCGGCGCGGTGATCGGCGTCGCCGGCGAGCAGCAACTGCACCACCCCCACGTGACCCCGCCTCGCGGCGAGATGCAGCGGCGTCCGCCCATCGTCTCCGGGCGTGTCGGCGTCGGCACCGGCATCGAGTTGCGCCTTGACCGCCGCCACGTCCCCTCGCGCCGAGGCCCGATGAAGGGCGGTGGTCGCGCCCAAGCTCCCCGGCGCGATCGCCAGCAACCCGATCACGGCAGATGCCAGCATGTGCGTCCGCGAATGCTTCATGGGTATCCTGTCACTATATCCGACGGTTGGACCCGTGCGAAGGTTCGCGGGCAAACGATCGGCAAGCTTCGGCTCTCCCTTCAGAACGATGCGACGATCCGTCGGTTGATTCTACCGGCGGCGGTGATGGCGGGGACGATCGCGGGGCCTTGCCGCCGCCGAGGCCCTCCGACTGCGGTGTACCTCGGCCGTTGACGACCTGCTGAAGGTCCTCACCCATGTGCGACTACCGGCGATTGCCCTGAGTCAACAGGGCGTGAAGCCGATCCGCGCTCGCCGCGTCCGGTGGCGGAGCAACGACGAGCGATGAAACCCGTGTTGGTTGCAACACAACCCCCTACGCCACGCCGTGGAGACGGTCGTGCGCCCAATCGGGCGAGCGGCCTGCAAATATTGCTGGCGATGGCGCGAAGTGCTAACGTGCATGGCAGATGAGCAGCAACCCCGACCGCCCGGCACCGAAGCCCGCGAACCGTGACGATGCAGTTCGGCTCAACCTGCCGCATCGGGTGCGGTTTGTGCACGATGCCTTCGACCCGGGGTCGACCGTGCTCGCGGAGCTTTTCGACGAGCCGGGCGTGCGCGACCGGCGGGTGTTGATCGTCGCCGATCAGGGCCTGGTCGAGTCTCAGCGCGATCTTCAACGACGGATCGAGCGGTATTTCGAGGCCCACCGGGACCGGCTGCCGGAGCTGGTCCGCTTTCGCAGCGTGAGCGGCGGGGAAGCGGCGAAGAATGATCTGAGCACGCTGGAATCACTGCTGGGCGACCTGAATCGCCATCACATCGACCGGCAAAGCTACATCATGGTGCTCGGCGGCGGCGCGGTGTTGGACATGGTCGGCTTTGCCGCGGCGGTGACTCATCGGGGGGTGCGGCTGATTCGCCTGCCGACCACCACGCTGGGCGTCTGCGACAGCGGCGTGGGGGTGAAAAACGGCGTGAACATGTTCGGCAAGAAGAACTTCATCGGCACCTTCGCCGTGCCCTGGGCGGTGGTCAACGACCTTGCTCTGTTGCGGTCGCTGAACGACCGGGACTGGCGGTGCGGGCTTAGCGAAGCGGTGAAGGTGGCGCTGCTGAAATCGCCGCCGCTGTACCAGGAGATCGAGGACGCAGCCGACGCCCTGGCCAATCGGGATGAAGCGGTGGCGGACGCGGTCTGGCAGGCCTCGGCGCGACTGCATTACGAGCACATCCTCGCCGGCGGCGACCCGTTCGAGTTGACCCGCGCCCGGCCGCTCGATTTCGGCCACTGGGCGGCTCACAAGCTCGAACCGCTCAGCGATTTCGCCATACGCCACGGCGAAGCGGTGGCGATGGGCCTGGCGATTGACCTGCGGTATGCCGCGGCGGTCGGGCTTCTGCCGGCCGACCTGGCGGATCGCATGGTCGATCTGCTGAGCCGACTGGGCTTTGAGCTGTGGCGACCGGAGATGGCGGATGAGCGGCTGATGGCGGGATTAGAGGAGTTTCGCGAGCACCTCGGCGGGGAGCTGACGGTGACGCTGATTCGCGACGTGGGCCGGCCGATCGAGGTGCACGATATCGATCGTGCAGCCATGCGTCGCGCGATCGAGGAACTTTCCGAGCGAGCGGCCGAGCGGCCGACGGCGCCCTCGCCGAGATCGGAGGTACGCTGTTATGAGTGAATTCAAAGGGACCTGCCCGATGCCCGCGCAGCGGGTGATCGATGAATACTTCCTGGAACACCGTGGGAAGCTGCTGGACATCGCCGCGTTTCTGGACCGCATCGATCGCGGCGTCGATGCCGCAAGCGCCGGCGAGGACTTTCGCGTTCGCGCCCTGCACGAAGGCATGCGCCTGGTGGCGGACGGCCGGCCGGAACGGGCCCGCCGGCTGCTCGAGCAACTGTCGGACCCGACCGACGAGCCGATCAACGCAGCGCACACCAAGTCTGCCGCCGGGGCTTACGAGGACGGCGGCGATCGAGGCGATCAGCGATGAAGTACATCGAGCCGCACATCCACATGATCAGCCGCACCACCGACGATTATCAGCGGATGGCGTTGTCCGGCTGCGTGGCCTGCACCGAGCCGGCTTTCTGGGCCGGTTATGATCGGCCGCATCCGCAGGCATTCGCCGATTACTTTGAGCATCTGACCACGTTCGAGCCGAGCCGCGCCGCGAAATTCGGCATCGCCCACCACTGCTGGCTGTGCATCAACCCCAAGGAAGCCGAAAACGTCGCCTTCGCCCGTGAGGTGCTCGAGGTCGTCGAAGCGTATCTGGATCGGCCCAACGTGGTGGGCATCGGCGAGATCGGGCTGAACAAAAACTCGCGGAACGAACTGGCGACGCTCGAAGCGCAGATCGACCTGGCCGTCCGGCACGATCAGCTCATCCTCGTGCACACGCCGCACATGGAAGACAAGCTCAAGGGCACGCGGTTGACCATGGACGCGCTGGAAGCCCACGGCGGGGTGCGGCCCGAGCGGGTCATGATGGACCATATGGAAGAGCACACGATGCGCCTCGTGCTCGACCGCGGCTATTGGGGCGGGATGACGATCTACCCCGACACGAAGTTCACGCCGCAGCGGGCCGTGGACATGATCGAGCGCTACGGCGGGGAGCGGATCTGGATCAACTCCTCGGCCGACTGGGCCTACTCCGACCCGTTGCTTCTGCCGCGGACGGCCCTGGAGATGCGCCGCCGGGGCCACGATGAGGCGATGGTCGCGAAGATGCTTTACGAGAACCCGCTGGCGTTCCTCAGCCAGAGCGGCCGGTTCACGGTCGATGCGAATGCCTGAATAAAGAGCCGCGAAGATGACGGCAGGCCAAGAGGACGACAAACACCGGCCTAACGCGATTTGTGGTTACTGCACGAACGTGCATCCCGGTCGCACGCTCGACGAGGTCCGTCGGCAGCTTGACGAGCACGCGGCGGCGGTGCGGCGGGAGATGGGCGCCGCCAGGCCGCTGCCGGTGGGCCTGTGGTTCTCCGCCGACGTGGTAAGCGAACTCTCGCGGCCGGCGGCGATCGAAACCTTCGGCGAGTGGCTGAGCGAACGCCGCTTGCGGGCTTATACGCTGAACGGCTTTCCTTTCGGCAACTTTCATCAGCCGGTCGTCAAGCACCGCGTGTATGAGCCGGACTGGACCACCGAGGCCCGCCTGGCCTATACGATCCGGTTGGCGGAGCTTCTGTCGAAACTGATCGAAGAAGGGGAGCAGGGCAGCATCTCCACGCTGCCGATCGGCTGGCCGGGGTCCGGGGATGACGGCGGCACGTCGGCTGCCTCTGCCTTCGAGGCAGAGGGCCGGGCGGCCCGTCGACCGCTCGAAGCCGGCGCGCGGCTCGAGGCCTCCGCCGTGCATCTGCGCACCCTCGCCGAGCATCTGCGCCAGCTCGAAGAACGGACCGGGCGCCGGATTCACGTCAACCTCGAGCCGGAACCGGGCTGCCTGCTCGACACGGCCGGCGACCTCGTGCGATTTTTCGAAGATCACCTGTTTTACGGCGCGGCGAACGAGACCATGCTGCGACGATACCTCGGCGTCTGCCACGATGTCTGTCATTCGGCGGTCATGTTTGAGCCCCAGCCACACGCCATGGCGCGGTACCGGGCGGCGGGCATCCGCGTGGGCAAGGTGCAGGTCAGCTCGGCGGTGGTTGCCCCGTTCGATCGGATGGATCGGGCCGAGGCCGTGCAGGCGTTGGATCAGTTGCGTCAGTTCGACGAGCCGCGCTACCTGCACCAGACGACGGCGCGGTCGGCCGACGGAACGATTCGGCTGTACGACGATCTGCCGCCGGCGTTGGCGGACCTTGGCGAGCAACCGCCGCGAGAGGCGTGGCGGGTGCACTTTCACGTGCCGATCTACCTCGAGGCCTTCGGTGCGCTTCAGACCAGCCGCGATGAGATCGGCCGTTGCCTCGCGAACCTCGCCGCCGACGGAAGCGACCCAACGCGCCACATCGAGGTCGAAACCTACGCCTGGCCGGTTTTGCCGGACGAATTGCGAGCACCGACGCTGGCCGCCGGCATCGCCCGGGAGCTTGACTGGCTCGAGGCGCTGCGGATCGGCGAACTCTCAGCAGGCGACGGGCGATGAGCCGGCGGATCGACTGGCGCGGCTGGCTCGCCCTCGGGCGCGTCTCGAACCTGCCGACGGTGTGGACGAACGTGCTCGCCGGGGCCGGGCTCGGCCACGCGTTGGCCGGTGGAGTCTTCGACGTCGCGCTCGGTCTGCGGGTCGCCGGGGTGTGGCTCGCCGCGAGTCTGCTCTACCTCGCGGGCATGATCTTCAACGATGTGTGTGACTTTCGGGCGGACCTTGACGAGCGTCCGCAACGGCCGCTGCCGGCGGGCCGGGGTCATCGCCGCAGCGCGGCACTGGCCACGGCAATCGCCGCCGCGACGGGCGTGGGCCTGACCGTGCCGGTCGGCTGGGCCACGGCCTCGCTGGCGATCTGGCTCGCCGCCGCCATCGCCTCCTATGACCTGCTGCACAAACGCCATGTCGCGGCAGTGGGCCTGATGGGCCTTTGTCGGGGACTGGTGTACCTGATGGCGGTCACCGCCGTCGCGCCGCAGCACTCCTCCGCCGCCCTCACCGCTATCTTGGTCGCTTGCATCATGGCCGCCTACACGGTGCTGATCACGGTGATCGCCCATGGCGAAGCGTCGGACCGCCCGCCGAGACGCCCGTGGCCCGCCTGGGGGATGCTCCTCGCCCCGCCGGCCGTCGCGCTGGTCGTCTCCGGTGTAACGACGCGGCCGCTAGGGCTGACGCTCGTCGCGTCGCTTCTTCTGGCCGCCGCCCTCCTCTGGCTGATCCGTTCGATGGCACTGCTCCGCCGACACCCGCCGCGCATCGGCCCGGCCATCGAAGGATATCTCGCCGGCTTCGCCCTGATCGACGCGGTCATGCTCGCCTGGCTCGGCCTGCCCGCGACCGCGGCCGCGGCGACCATCCTGTTTATCATTACCCACCTCGCCCACCAACGCATCAGGGGAACATGATGGCCCGACCCATCGCCGTGATCAACGTCGTCGGCCTCAACCCGTCGCTGCTGACCCATGCTCCGCGCCTCGCGGCGCTCGGGCCGGCCGTGCGATTGCAGCCGGTCCTCCCCGCGGTCACCTGTGCCGTGCAGGCGAGCATGCTGACCGGCCGATCCGTCGCCGACCACGGCATCGTCGCCAACGGCTGGTACGATCGCGATGCCGCCGAGGTCCGATTCTGGGCGCGAAGCGGTCGGCTCATCCAGGCCCCGGCCGTATGGAACATCGCCCGGCAGCGCGATCCGGCGGTCACCTGCGCCAATCTGTTCTGGCGCTACGCCGCCTACGGCGGAGCCGATCACGTGGTGATCGAACGGCCGATCTATCGCGCCGATGGCCGAAAGCTGCCCGATTGCTACGCCAATCGCCCGCAGCTTCGGCGGATGCTGCAGGAGAAGCTCGGCCCGTTTCCGCTGTTTCATTTCTGGGGCCCGTTCGCCGACATCCGCTCCTCCCGCTGGATCGCCGACGCCACCCGGCTCGTGCACGCCGCCCACCGGCCCACGCTGACCCTGACCTACCTGCCGCATCTCGATTACCCGCTTCAGAAGCTGGGCCCCGAACATCCCGACATCCCCGACCACGTCCGGCAGATCGACGAGGTCGCCGGCAATCTCGTCGACTACTTCCGCCAACAGGGCGTACAACCGATCGTCCTCAGCGAGTACGGCATCGAGCCGGTCGATGCCGCGATCGAGATCAACCGGGTGTTTCGCGAAGCGGGGCTGCTGGCCATCCGCGAGGAATGTGGCGGGGAGCTGCTGGACTTCGGCGAATCCGACGCCTTCGCCGTGACCGACCACCAGATCGCACACGTCTACCTGCATCCCCGTTTGCAGGGCGAGGCGAAACGGCGGGCGCGGATCGAACAACTCGCCCGTGAACTGCCGGGCGTGGACGCGGTGCACAGAATCGATCATCCCCGGGCCGGCGACTTCACCCTCGAAGCCCGCCGCGGCGCCTGGTTCGCCTACGACTACTGGCTCGACGACGCACGGGCCCCCGACTTCGCCCGCACCATCGCCATCCACCGCAAGCCCGGCTACGACCCCCGTGAACTGTTCTGCGATGCCGGTCGGCTGAAACTGATGCGAAAGGTGCTCGCCAAGAAACTCGGCTTGCGCCAGTTGTTCGATGTCGTCCCGCTGGACGCCCGCCTCGTTCGCGGTTCGCACGGCCGCACCGACCTGCCCGATGATCTGCAACCAATCTGCCTCGGCGCCGATGCCGACCGCCACGGGGAAATCCTGCCCTGCACGGCGATCCAACAACTCATCCTCGACGCCATGTTCGGCCGGTAGCACGCGACCGTCCCGGCAACGCCGGGGCGTGCGTGGCCCCGGCGACGACCAGCGCCGCATCGGCATCCACCCCCAACGGAATCGCCCATCCATCACCGTGACCCGGCCCTAGCTTCGGCTGTGGCCCGCGCCCGCCCCGCGGATTCATCCCCCCGACGCAGTGACCCGGCATCTCCGTATCACAATAAATCATCCTGACACCTTTTCTGTCCTCGTTCCATTGCGGCTACGGTGAAAATGAGCGGGTACAGCCGCTCGAAGTACCACAGCTTGGCAAAATAGAAGCCGATCGGCGCGGGGGGAAACCGCCGGCCCGCATCGGTTGCTTCGAGGAGCCAGCGCAGTGCCGGTGCCGCGTGTTCTTGGGCTCGCTCGGGCGCGGCGACGGCGAGCGCTTCGATCGCCAGGGCGGTTTCTTCAATCGATGAAGCGGTGCCCGGACCGCCTCCCCATCCGCCATCGCTGCCGCGCTGCTCGACGAGCCAGCCGACCGCGCGCTGCACCGCGGGATGCCGTGCGCCCAGGTGCTCCGCCAGAGCCAGCGCGACGCGACTGGTCCCGTAAACGGGGTTGGTCTCGTCCTCACGATGCTGGTTGCCGAACCACAGCGGTGACCAGGCGCCGTCGGTGGATTGTGCGCCGAGCAGGTACCGCACGATGCGATGGATGAAGTCGGCCCGTCGCGCCGGGGCGTCGGGGTGGGCGCCCGCGGCGCGCAGCGCGTGGGCCGAGATGTCCGTGCTGCTGTAATCGAAGGGCAATTTGCCCCATCCGCGGCAGAACGTGGGAATGCCGCCATCGCGGTTGTGCAGCCGCTGGAGGAATGCCAGACCGCGCATGGCGGCTTGATCGATGCGTTGTTGCCGCTCTCGGCCCACCCCGGCACGCAGATGATGCAGGGCGAGCAAGGCGCCGCTGGTGTCGTCGCCGTCGGGCACGCCACCCGGCAGATCGGTCCATGCCCAGCCGCCGGGCGGCGCGCCGGTATACGCGTGGCCGTTGCGATACTGCTGGGCGAGGAGCCAGTCGACAAGGTGTTCGCGTGTATGGCGCGCCAGGTGCGATTCGAGTTGCCCGCCCGCCGCCAGGGCGTTGATGCTGAGCGTGGTGACCCAGGTGGCGAGGTTGGCATCGATCGCCCAACTGCCGTCGGGCCGCTGAGTCTGCTCAAGGAAACGTGCGCAGCGGCGGGCCACCTGCAGGCCGCTCAATCCCGCCGCCGACAGCGACATGGACACGAAACTGGTCAGCGGGACGGCCTCGAGGAAGCCGCCGCTGGTGGGCTGGATTCCCTCGAGCAGATTCAGCGTGGGCCGGCGGCAGGCCGAACGCAGCGCTCGGGTGAACGGGTTGGCCGAGGGCCGATGGTGATGTCGCACCTGCCCCATGGCGATCAGCGCCGGCAGGGCGTAGCTGACGACCTGCAGGTTAAGCCCGCTGAACCAGGACCGCGGCAGCGCGGCGAGTTCGAACGGCAGTTGGCGGACGCGGCGCCACGTTGCGGGCTGATCCACCGGGCCGAATCGACCGGCCAGCGCGGCCATCGTGAGGATCGGGACGCTGAACGTGCGGTCTTTGCCGTAGCGCCGGTTCGTCGCCTCGGCCAGATCATCGGGATCGAGCGATCCCGCCGCGTTCCGAATCCATCGTTCGGTGCGGTCCAGGGCGGCGTCGACCCGCGCGTCGCCTTGTCGAACCGACAGGGCCGACCATGCCACAATCGTTGTGCTGATGTTCGAGGCGCTGAGCGTGGAATCGCCCCACCCCCCATCGGCGTTCTGGTGATCGGTCAGCCAGTACGCCGCGCGGTCGATCCGATCCCGGTGCTTCTGCGGGTCATGGCGGTGTAGCGCGAACAGACTCGTCGCCGTCGATAGCGCGCTGCTGGAAAGCTCGCCTTCCCAGTGCCCGTGCGCGCCGCGCGCTTCAAGCAGCGTCCGGACCGCTCGCCGCCGCATCCGCTCGACCGTCTCGGAAGTGACACACGTTCCGCTGATCACCATGATTCAGACACTCAGGTGTCCCAGCGCCAGCAGCGCATAGAACGTGTACTCAACGTCAAGGGCGTGGTCTTCTTCAGCCCAGGTTGGGTAGAACGATCCGCGTGCCGTCCAAAGGGAGTCAAGGAAATCGAGGCAGCGCTCGCGCAGCTCGGACACGTTGGCGTCCGCGGCACGCAGGGCATGCAAGCCGACCGCGGTGGAGAGCAGGTCGGGCAGGGGCGCTGCGGGCAGCGCGATCATGCCGCCCTGCGCGTGAAAGCAGTTCGTCAGGAACCGGACGCTGCGCGGCGAGACGGTCAAGCCCAGTGCCCGTCGGAGGGTCACCGCGGCCGATGTCGCCGGCACGCTGCCCAGGGGGATATCCGGGTCGTTGGCATAGCCGCCGTCGGCCGTCGCCAGTCCGTTGAGGCAGTGGTCGATCGCATCGGCTTCGGGCAGCGGGGCGTCGATGTCCTGGAGCGCGGCGACGGCGACGAAGCACCCGTACGCCGACCCGTGGCTCGATTCGAGTTCGGTATCGTACCCGCCGTCCTCCTTGCGGTGGCGCTGCAGCGCCTCGGCCACGCGCTGTCGCAGCCCATCGGGCACGGCCACGCCGGGCAAGGCCGCGAAGCATCGGGCCAGGCAGGTCAGGTGCAACAGGTTCAGCGTCTGACCGGTGTCGAACGTGCCCAGGTAGCGCGTGATTCGATCGACGGGCACCCCGGCGCCCAGCGCCAGCAGGCAGTCGATGCCAAACACGGTGTAGTAGAGGTCGGGCTTGGCGGTCCGATCGACGAACCCGCCGCATGCATCGAGCCGCGCGCGGACGAAGCTCTCGATCAGATCGGCCGACCCGCCCAACTGCCTAGGCCGCGCCAACTGCGCTGCTTGAAGCATCTGGAGCCGTACGCTCACTGCACCAGCCCTTCATCGTCATGTCGTCGAAGATCTTGCCCATGACCCGGCGGAGCAGGCCTTTGAGCGTTGCTTCCTCGAGTTCGCGCAGCGCCCGGGTCGCCTCGAACTTGTGAGCGTCGAGCAGTTCCCGCTGCCGTTCGAGAACGCCGCCCTCCTCGATCGCCCGGATCAGTTGGCTGGGCGCGGCGTTTAACTGCATGCGCCACGCGGATTCGGCCATCGCACGGGCATCGCCCTCGAGCAACTCGTGGGCCAGCGCAAGCGTGATCGTGGGTCGGGTTGCCACGGCATCGTTCACGCCTTCGCCGCCGGCGAAGTCTTCCAGATCGTCCCGCACCTGATAGGCAACGCCGAGGTGATGGCTGTAGCGTCGGAGCACCTCGTGCGTTTTGTCATCGGCACCGGCGTAGATCGCCCCCAGCCGCAGCGCCGCCTCGAATGCGGGCGCCGTCTTCCGCCGGAAGATCTCCAGGACCTGCTTGCTGGACATCGGCGCGGGCGCCTGGCGCCAGCACAGTTCGTCGCCCTGCCCCAGGGTCAGGTCACGGTGATTGGCTGCGGCGACGCGCAGCATGTCGGCGGTCTGTTCCGGCCGCACACTCAGCTCGCCGATCAGGCGATAGCCCTCGCCGATGAGCAGATCGCCGACGTTCAGCGCCACGGGCATGTCGTGCTCGACGTGCATGGCCGGCTCACCGTAACGCGTCGGGTCCTCGTCCTCGATGTCGTCGTGGATGAGGGATGCTTTGTGGAAACACTCGACGGCGATCGCGAGCCGTTTCAGGTCGTCGGGCACCGGGCCATCGCTGTCGTCACACAGGGCCCGCCACGCGCACACGGTGAGCAGCGGTCGCCAGCGCTTGCCGGCGCGGCTCAGCCAGTCGTATGCGATCTTCTGGGATTGGGTCGAGGCCGAACCGCACAACGCCTCCAGCGCCTTGGGTGTGAACCACCCATCCACGTCGTCGCGGAGCCCGTCCAGGTCGAGCCGGGAGGTCTGATCTTCGGCCGTCAGATGGATCACATCCCATATCCATTCCAGATCGACGTTGGTGTCCCGGCAGTCGTCCTGCAGCAACGGGATCGCGACGCCCGGGATCGCGGCGCTCTCCATATAGGGGAACGCCTTCTCCAGCACATTCAGGCAGGACACCCCGACGATCGCATCGATTTTCGCCGTTTCGATGACCCGCATCACGAGGGTCGAGCCCTCGGCGATGAGCACGGCGTAGCCAAGGCGTTCGGCTTCGACGGTCAGGTCGTGCAGCGAGCACTGGCCGCAGTGCTTGCAGAGCAGGCCGAACTCGTCGAAGCACGCCGGGCAGGTCGACGCGTTCCGGAGGCACTTGGGCAGCAGCAACAGCCGGCGTTCATACGGCACCGCGGCGAGATGTTCGCGCCACAGGGCGTTGTTCAGGAGCACCGCGGCGTATTCCAGATATGTCCGATCACCACCTGATTCGTCAAGCATAGCACCCGCGTGCTCTCTCAGTTCGGCCAGTGACAGCGGCGGCGCCGGTTTCACCCGCTCGACGTATGTCGTTGTCTGCCGCTTCAGCGCCAGGCGTGCGTCCAGCTCGTTGGGGATGTTCGCCTGGGCCTGGCGCCGCACCTGCGGTCGAGCGGGCGGGATCAGTTCGGTGATGGCCAGGGGGATCGTCATCGGTGACTCCTGCTGGCAGCGGAATCCGAGGCCACCCGCTCGCCGCGGCGCGTCAACGCGACGGCATGGGACGGCGGCGAGATCGGGGCGTGGTCGGGTGGCGGGGCGTGCTCGATGCCGTCATAGACGCCGAAGTCGGAGAACAGGATGCGCTTGCCGAGACGATAAAGCCAGTGTTCTTCGGCGAATTCATCGCCGGCGCGGTAGTGGGAGGGTCGTGGCTGCAGCGCCCGCAGTTCCGCCATGGCCGTGCCGCGCAACGTCGTATCGCGGGCCCCGTGACGGTCGACGAGGTCAGCCAGCAGTTCGGGGCGTTCCAGCACGATGCACCCGCGGGTCGTGCGTCGCGCCAGGTCGCGGAAGTCGGCGAGGTACTGCGAATCGACCATGGTGCGATAGATGCCGCGCGGGTCGTCGATGCGCTCGCGCGCGAACTGGATGATCGGGCAGGGTTCGATATCGCCGCCGGGCCCGACATGGTGGCTGATGCCCACGGCCGCCGGGCACAGCGCCTCCCCCCGGCCATTGTAGTAGGCGTCGACCACGCCAATTGGCCGGGTGCGACGCAGCTTCACGATGAACCGTCGATGGCGAATCATCTGTTCGCGTGTCAACGCCAGTTCGGGCGCAGGGTCGGGGCCGATCACGCGATAGGTGTGGTACCACACGTAGTGGACGCCGCGCTCGATCAACCTGTCGACCCACTGTTCGTTGAGCAGGTCGTCGATGTTGCTTCGGCAGACGCTCGTCGCCACGCCGGTCAGCAGCCCCGCGGCGATGCTGTTGTCCAGCCCGGCCAACGTCTTGTTCAGCACGCCCCGGCCCCCCCGGCGCTCGTCGCTGACGACCTCGCCGCCCTCGATGCTGATCAGCGGCGTCGCATTGCCGGCGTGGCGGAGCCGTTCGGCCGCCTCCGCGGTGAGGAAGTGACCGTTCGTGAACACCTGGAAGTAGCATTCGGGGTGGGACTCGATAATCTCGAAGAGAGCATCGTGCATGAACGGCTCCCCGCCGACCAGTCCGAAGAACCGGTTGCCCTTCGCCTTCGCCTCGTTGATCAGCCGGTTCATCCGCTCCAGGTCGATCTGCGTCTTCGGATGGTCCACGTCTACCCAGCAGCCCTGGCAGCGGAGGTTGCAACGGTTGACGATCGACAGGTAGAGAAACGGCGGGAACGTTTCGCCCTTCTTCATGCGGCGGCGAAACAGCCACAGCGAACGGGCGCCCATCACGCCGAAGTTCCATGCGAACTTGCGGAGGCATCGCCGGTCGGCCGTCCGGAGGACGCGCCAGGCCAACTTCGTGAGCACGTCAGTCCTCCTCGCCCGACGGTGGCGGGTCTGCGTGTGCCGGCCCGGCGGCGCGGAGGGCTTCGGCGCGCCGTTGCGCTTCGGCGGCGCGACGCTCGATCTCCTGCTTGGCCGGCAGGTCCTTCAAAACGCCCATCGGAATGTCCATCTCGCCTCGCAGTTTCGACAGGCAGCGCATGCGTTCGCTCAACGCTTGCTTGTCGTCGCGCTGCTTGGCGAAGCGCTGCCGCGCCGTCTCGTGCCGCTCACGCAGACTCGCGTAGATGTCGCCGCCCAACACACCGGCAATGTCCACCGGCATCGCTTCGCGGTTGACCTCGGCGTCGCTGACGTCCTCGCCGTTGATCGGCCCCTCGGGGTACTTGGGGAACATGATCGCCATTTCGGGGCAGACCCGCGAGCACGCCGGACAGTCCGTCTTGCAGTTGTCGTTGTTCTGCACCTGGATCCGGTTCTTCGCGTCGACGCCGAATACGTCGAACAGGCAGAACGACAGGCACTGGAGGCAATTCGTGCAGCGATCGTAGTCGATGACCGGGAACCAGGGCTTCCATTGGCCGTCGCCCGGCTGGTTCGGTCGGACGTTCCGTTCGGCCAGCAGTGCGTCGATTCGTGAGACGGTCCGCTCGTCGCGCGCGACCACCGCGATGCCGCCGCGGCCGTCGGCGCTGCTCACGTCGCGACCGTCTCCGTTGACCACGATGAGCGTTTCATCGTTCGCCAGTGAGACCTCGCCATCCGTTCGGCTGACGGCGTACCCGCGGTCGAGCAGCGCGCTGACCAGCGCCCAGTCGTCGTCGCGATTTCTGGCTGACTCGGCGTCGGCCGCGACCAGCGCAACCCGTACCTTCGGCGTCTTGAGCTTCTCGGGCATCAGCGACGTTCCTTTCCATCGTCGGTTGCGGGCCTGGCCCGGCCTTCGACCAGCAGTTCGACGATCTGGTCGGCGGGATCGATGCGCATGTTCGCGATCTGCGCGCCTTCGTCGAGTTCAGCCCCGGCTGCGCGGAACAGATTCCGCACGGCGCGCGGGTAGCACGCGGCGATCCGCAGGCGCGATCGCCCCGCCAGTTCCTTCAGACGCTCATCGCGACGCGCCGACATCTCGCACAGGTCGGCCACCGCCTCGAACGGGCGACCCGTCGCGAGCAGGTCTTTGAGCACCGCATCCTTCACCTCGTTCGCCACGACCTCCGCGTAGGCGCATCGGCAGTAAAGAATGGTCTGCCCAGTGCTGCGATCACGATCAGCCGTTTCGGGCATCGTGCTTCCGATCTCCAGGACAATCGCTCGCCGCGGCCAGGCGCGTCACCCCGAGCAGCGTGCCAGACGAGCGTGGCCGGGCATCCGACAAGTCGGTTCAAGCCGACCGGGTTTGGAGTGGGCGGGATGCTCCATTGTCCGCGACACGCCATCACGTCGGCCTGCTTCCGAGACTATTGGCGATTGTAGCACATCCAGGAGCGGTGGCTGCGCCCCTTCACTGCGAAGATTGTCGATCAGCCGACCACGTCGCATCCGATCGGCGAGGTCCATCACCAACGCCTGTCCATCAATCGGCCGGTCGGCCACGATGCGGAGCGTCGCGTTCAGCCCGTCACGCAGCCGGCACGAAACGGCCAACACACTCGCCGGAGGGTATTCGTCTTCCAGGCGAGCTTTCCATCCGGCGACATCCGACGAACTCACCGCGTCGAGTTTGTTCACGATCATCAGGTCCGCCTTTTCCGGGTGTTTCCGATGGATGTAGCGGACCCGGGTCGAGAAGCTCTTGCCGTCCGCCAAACGAAAAACAGGTGAGGCGTTCCGGGCCCACGGCCTCGC
>CAYFQS010000018.1:18663-20015 GCA_964345245.1 uncultured Planctomycetaceae bacterium
TCTTGCCGTCCGCCAAACGAAAAACAGGTGAGGCGTTCCGGGCCCACGGCCTCGCGGAAGCGAGGCGCGCCGGGTTCACGCCCTCGCTGAAGCGAGGCGCGCCGGGTCCACGGCCTCGCGGAAGCGAGGCGCGCCTTCCGCCGACTTGCTGTGAATCCCCGTCGCGGCGAATATAGCGGGCTTATGTCTGAAACGAGTGATGCGACAACCCATACCTGGCGCGGCGGCGAGGATCTCGGCGTCGTGCCCACCGAGAAACTGCTGCTCGACGAACCCCTCGAACTCGCCTGCGGTGAGGTGCTGTCCAACGTCGAGGTGGCGTACACCATCAGCGGCGAGTTGAATGCCGAGAAGTCCAACGCCGTGCTCATCTGCCACGCCCTGTCCGGCGACGCCCAGGTGGCCGGCTACCCCGAGACCGCCGAGCCCGATGATCCGAACGCCAAGGCCGGCTGGTGGGATCTTTACGTCGGGCCGGGCAAGGCGGTGGACACCCACCGCTATTGCGTTATCTGCTCGAACGTTCTCGGCGGGTGCAAGGGCACGACCGGCCCGAGCAGCATCAACCCCGACACCGGCCGACCGTGGGGACTGGCGTTTCCCCTGGTGACTGTCGCGGATATGGTCGAAGCGCAGCGCCGGCTGATCGATCATCTCGGCATCGAGCAACTGCTGTGCGTGCTTGGCGGGTCCATGGGGGGGATGCAGGCCCTCGAATGGGCCGTGCGGTATCCGGACCGCGTGCGCAGCGCGATTCCCATCGCGACCACCGCGTCGCTGAACGCTCAGTCGCTGGCGTTCGACGCGGTGGGTCGCAACGCGATTCTGTCCGATCCCAACTTCTGCAACGGCGCTTATGCCGAGGACCGCACCGTCCCGCGCGAGGGGCTGGCCATCGCCCGCATGCTCGGACACATCACGTACCTCAGCGAAGAGGGCATGGAGCGGAAATTCGGCCGGTCGCTCCGCTACCGCGACAAGAAGGCCTACGACTTCGAGAGCGAATTCAGCGTGGAGACGTATCTCGACTACCAGGGCGAGAAATTCGTCGACCGCTTCGACGCCAACAGCTACCTCTACATCACCCGGGCGATGGATTACTTCGACCTCGGCGAAGGTCGGGGCGGCGTGGTCGAAGCCCTGCGCGGCACCGACTGCGGGTTCCTTGTGATGAGCTTCACCAGCGACTGGCTTTTCCCGCCGCGCCAGTCGCAGCAGCTCGTCGCCGCGCTTGCCCAGACCGGCAAGACGGTCAGCTATGTCAATATCGAAACCGACTACGGCCACGATTCGTTCCTGCTGAAGTCGGCGTCGCAGGAGCGGGCGATCCGCGGGTTCCTCGACCGGTTCCT
>CAYFQS010000019.1:0-7998 GCA_964345245.1 uncultured Planctomycetaceae bacterium
TACGTCGACTCGGGGCTGTCGGTCCCAAACACCCTGTCGGAGGGTGAGACCTGGACCGGTACGATTCCGGCGCAATACCAGGTGCCCCTTTCCGGAATTCGGCATAACGGTGGACACCATGTCCATATGAATGAGCTGGAGTTCCACGGCTACGCCGTCGGGTCGGGCCTGATCGACATCACGGAACAGGGCACGCTGGTGACCGATCCGGGCAGCGAAGGCCCGGCGGGGTCGCTCACCAACGGTGTTCTCGAGCATAGTAACGACGGCTATACGCACGGCTCCGGCGAAGACCACAAAATCGTCTTCGACTTCGGGGACGAACCGCAGGACGTGGCGTACATCGCGGTGAATCCCAATAACTACTGGAAGCTGAAGGAAGTGCGTTCCATCGGCGCGAACGGCAGCTATGACATCGACAGCATGGACACCTACAGCGACTGGGCGACGTCGAGTTATAACGCGGTCGGTGGGGAAGACAACCCCGGCCATTCATGGGTCGTCCTGCCGTTCAACGACGGTGCCGGCACGGCGCTGACCGCGGCGGGCTTCATCAGCACGGACCACCACGGCAAGTTCTCGGAGGTCGTTCTGCTCGCGGTGCCCGAGCCGGCGTCGCTGTCGCTGCTCGGCCTGCTGGCCGTCGGCGCGTTTCGCCGCTCGCGGCGGAACGGCTGACCTCGATCCAGGAATCCGGCAATCCCCTCAAGCCGGACCGGAGCATCAGCAAAGGCCCGGATGCGAATTCCCTCAAGCCGGACCGGAGCGTCAGCGAAGGTCCGGATACCGCGGCCCGGCCGCGTCCCCACCACTGAATCCGGAGCGGCGCTGCGGCGCGATCGAGTCCCGGCTCGGCGTCCTTCGCGCTGCTCCTCGCCTCCGCGGTGAGTGCCGGCTTGCGATCTTGGCGCGGGCCCTGACTTGACGCCTGCGCTCGGGCTCCTTAGAAAACCCCCTCCGCCCGCGGAGTTCACGGGCCGGTGTTATTCGCAAGCATCGCGTCTGAGATTCAACATGGAAGTGACGATCAAGTCGACGTATGAGCAGATGAGCCGCGCCGCCGCGGAACTGGTGGCCAAGGTGCTCAACAGCAAGCCCGACGCGGTGCTCGGCATGGCGACCGGGTCCACGCCCCTGGGGCTCTACCAGGAGCTGGTCAGGATGCACCAGAACGAGGGGCTCGACTTCTCCCGCGTGACCACCTTCAACCTCGATGAATACGTGGGGCTCCAGCCGGCGCACGACCAGAGCTACCACTACTTCATGCACGAGAACTTTTTCAAGCACGTGAACCTCCCGGCCCAGAACATCAACATCCCCTCGGGCACCACGAGCAATTACCGGGCGTTCTGCGAGTGGTACGAGCAGCGGATCGCGGAATGCGGCGGGATCGACCTGCAGATTCTCGGCATCGGCAGCGACGGGCACATCGCCTTCAACGAGCCGACCAGTTCGCTCCGCTCGCGCACGCGGCTGAAAACGCTGGCGCGACAGACCATCGACGACAACGCCCGATTCTTCGCCAATCGCGAGGATGTGCCGGTCTACGCGATCACCATGGGCGTGGGCACGATCATGGAGACGGGCCAGTGCATTCTGCTGGCCAACGGCAAGAACAAGGCCCCGGCGATCAAGGCCACGGTGGAAGGACCGGTGACCTCGATGATCACCGCCAGCGCGCTGCAACTGCACCCGAGCGTGAAGGTGTTCCTCGACGACGACGCGGCGAGCGAGCTGGAGCATCGCGCGTACTACGACTGGATTCAGCAGATGAAGCCGGGCGCGCCGCCGACCGACTGACCGGGGCTTCGACCGCTTGCGGGCGGATGACCGGTCAGGCAGGCGGGGGGGTGGCCCGGATTCGGGCCGGCAACCCGTTGAACGCGATCGCGGGCTTGCGACCTCAACGTCCACCGGGCGGTGGAGTGTGATTCATGCGTCTGATCCTGCTTGACCTCGACCTGCCGTCACGCCGGAACTTCTACCCCATCGCGCTCAGCCGGCCGATCTTCGACATGCGGACCGGCATGACCTCGCTGGGCGAGAAACTCATCGCCCGCGTCCACCCGACCGACGTGGCGTGTTTCGTCCCGCCGTACATGGTCGACGTGGTCCGCGAACGCACCGGCGGGACGGTGAACGATCCGGGCTCGCTCACCGGTGACGATCTCGTGCTGCTCGACGGGCGAATCAAGGCCCACGAGTTCAGCCCGCCCCCGGAGGGCCGAAGCAGCGTGGCGGTGGACGAGGACGGCCATCTCCTCTGCGCCCGCATCGCGAAGGACGACCTGGCGAAGCTGGACACCGGCTCGATCGAGGCCCTGTGCGCCTCGGCGGCGGAGCAGCTCGACAAGGTCGACGCCCCGGCCCGTTGGCAGTACGTCTGGGACCTGGTGCTCGAAAACGCCGAGCAGATCAGGATGGACTTCCAGGCCGCCGGCCGCACCGGCATCGAAGGCGCGGTCGAGCAGCCCAATGCCGTTCGCGGCAGCAGGAACGACGTGTTCATCGCCAAGGGGGCCGAGGTGCACCCGATGGTCGTGCTCGACGCCTCGGAGGGGCCGATCTATCTCGACGAGGACGTGGAGGTCCACCCCTTCACCCGGATCGAGGGCCCGTGCTACGTCGGGAAGAGGTCGGTCCTCTTCGGGGCCAGGTGCCGCGGGGGGATGTCGATCGGCCCGGTCTGCCACGTGGGCGGCGAGGTCGAAGAGTCGATCATTCACGGCTACACCAACAAGTATCACGACGGCTTCCTCGGCCACGCGTATGTCGGCCAATGGGTCAACATCGGGGCGATGACCACCAACAGCGACCTGAAAAACGACTACAGCCCGGTGGGGGTGTCGCTCGACGGCGGCAAGCCCATCGACACCGGGTCGATGAAGTTCGGCTCGATGATCGGCGACCACGTGAAGACCTCGATCGGCGTGCTGCTGAACACCGGGGCCTACGTCGGCGGGATGTCGCTGATCGTCACCAACGGCAAGTTGCTGCCCAAGTACGTCCCCGAGTTCTCGTGGATGATCGACGGGATCGTGAACGAGGGCTTCGGCCGCGCGAAGCTTTACAAGGCCGCGAAGGCCGCGATGCCCCGGCGGAAGAAGCAGTGGACCGAGACCGAACAGGCCCTGTGGGAGAAGATCTTCGAGATCACCAAGCCCCAGCGCGACGAACAGATCAAGAAGGGCAGGCGATCGCTGGGCAGATGACGAGAAGACGCGGGTCGGCCAGATCGTATAAGCTGCTGATTGGTGGATATCTGGAACATTCACATCTTCGTTTTCCGCGCTCCGCCGCCTCTCCGCGTTGAGCCGGGGTGAATTTGGGTTTTTCCTTGAACTTGACGCACGTGGAAAACGTCTTATAATGCGTCCAAACAATTAACAGGAGTCAAATATCATGGCCGAGAACAAACGGCTCGATGACGTGCGCGTCCTGATCGTGGATGACGACCGCGACATCCTCGCCACCATGGAGCAGGCCCTCCAGGCCGAGGGCGCGCTGACCCAGTGCTGCGCCGACGGCAACACCGCGGTGCACCTTTGCGAGAACGATCCGCCCGACGTGGTGGTGCTCGATATGATGCTGCCCAAGCGCAGCGGCTTCCTCGTCCTCGAGCGGATCAAGCAGGGCGAGGCCAAGCCGGTGGTCATCATGATTACCGCCAACGAGGGCAAGCGGCACCAGCAGTACGCCGAGGCCCTCGGGGTGGACGGTTATCTCCACAAGCCGGTGCGGCTGGAGAAGATGATCACGATGGCCCACGACATTCTCGAGCAGCGCAAGCAGCAGGCCGAAGCGTAAGCCCCTCGCCTTCGCGGGGCGGCGGCAGCGCGATCCCCCGCCGGGTGATCGCCTCGTGCCTCGCTGTGTTTCCGGGGCCTCGGCCATGCGGCGATTCGCAATCGCATTCTGCATCTGCCTGGCGTCGGCGTCATTGACGCCGGCAGCGGAAATCGTCTCGCCTTACGTCTTCACCGATGGTCAAGCGGAGGTGGCGGTCGACGTCGACGCGCCCGTGGCGTGCGAGGTCCGGACGATTACCGCCGAGGGCCGGGGGCCGGCGCGCGAATCCGAACTCGCGCCCGAAGACGGGCGGCTGCGCATCCGCCCGCTCGCCGAGGGCATCCACATCGTCAAACTCGGCGAGCCGATCGGCGAGCAACTGCGATTCCTCGCCCTCGACCCCCCGGCCGAAATCGTCGAAGCCAACCTTCGCCCCGCGCTGCCTCGCCACGGCGAGAAGCTGCTCGCCGGCGAGCCGTATCGCGTCATCGTCATGGGCGACTCGGTCACCGCGACGGGGGACTTCGAGGGCCTGCTGAAGATGCTGCTCGCCCGGGCCACGGGCAACGAGCGGATCCGGATGATCGAGCGGGCATATCCCGGCCGATCCGTGGATGCCGCGGTGCGGTTCTACCGGGATGACGTGGCCGGTCAGCATCCCGACCTCGTGATGGTGATGTACGGGCTGAACGACCAGGCGGGCGGGGTGTCGCTCGCGGCGTTTCTGGAGCAGTACGCCCGGCTCGCGGAGCGGGCGATGCGGGAAGACCGCGCCGACTTCGTTTTTCTTCAGCCCACGCCGCACATCGCGATCCCGGTCGATGACGCGAGCCGCGAGCCGGACAGCAACCCGCCGTGGTACGCGTTTCGGACGATCCGCTTCGCCGAGTCGCTGCGGCCGCTGGCGGCGAAGTTCGACGCGCCGCTCGCCGAGACGTTCCACGCCCTGTGGGGCGATGGCGGGCCGAGCATCGAGCAGGCGGCGCGGAACCTGTGGCCGATCTATCCGCCGAGCCATCGCAAGCAACTGCACAGCATTCTCGAGACCGGCGGCGTGGGCGACACGATCCACCCCAACGCGCTCGGGCATCTGCGCATCGCCCGCGCGGTGTACCGGGCGATCGCCCGGCCGCCCGAGCCCCGACCGCTGCGCTTCACCGGCATCACCACGTGGACGGACCACGGGCCGGTCAGCCACGTCACCGTGACCAACGTCTCCGGTGAGCGGCGGCAGGGCCGGCTCGCGGTGTATCCCCTCCCGCACGGCGAGATCGCGAGCGACGGGCCGGTCGAATACGACCTGAAGCCGGGACAGATGATGAACCTGACCGCCCGCTGGGCTCGGGTGACCGAGCCGGCCGACCTGCTCGACTGGCCCGCCATCGAACATCTCGCCCACGGTCGGCCTCGCCTGCCCGTGGTCGACTACCACGCCGGTGGCTGCGGCGTGTACGCCCCGGTCCTGCCCGTGCGGCCGGACGCCGCCATCGTCCGCCGGCGGTTCAACGAGGTCGCCGACGATTTTGTGGACGTGACCCTCCGCCAGGGCGAGCAACACACGACCATGCGGATCGAACTGCCGGGCGACGAGGTCGGGCGCATCCCCATCGTGAACCGGGTGACGCAGAACAGCCGCATCGGCTGGGCCGCGGCCGAAGTGGCCTACGTTCGCTACGGCGGGGCGATGCCCGGCGAGGCCGAGATCGACGGCCGGCTCGATGAGTGGGCTCAGCATCCGTGGTTCGTCGTCGGCGAGCCGGCCCAGGCGCGGTGGACGCAAGGCGTGGCGGACCACCGCCCGAGCCCGGACGACTGCTATCTGCACTGGGCGGTCAAGGTCGGCGACGAGGCGATGCACTTCGCCGCGAGAGCGACCGGCGACCTGGCCCGCGATTCGTTCACGCTGTTCTTTGATCCCCGGGAGCCGGCGAAGCTCGGCACCGCCGGGCGGTACTACTGGGTCGCCGGCAAGCTCAAGCCGGAGGGCAAGGTGTCGCTGGCCACCGGCGAGACCTCGCCCCGCATGCGCCTTACCGGCGCGTGGTCCGCGAGCGAGGAAGGCGACGGGGCGCGGATCGAGTTCAGCGTCCCCTATGCGGTGTTCGAAGCCACCGACTGGCCCGACTCCGGTGACCTCGGCCTGTCGATCTGGTGGCGCCACCGCGGCCCGGACGGCCGGGTCACCAACCTGCAATGGTCCGAAGACGGCCACCCCTGGAACCCCCGCTGGTACGGCGTGCTCCGCAAGGTCCAGTCTCCCGACCAGCCCCTGCCCTACATGGTCCGCATCCGCTGACGCCGCGGCCAGAAAAGGTGTCAGGATGATTTATTGGGATGTGGGGACGCCGGGATACGGGGCCAAGGGGGCGGGGAGACGCGCCGTGAGCTCGGGTCGGTAGGGTGGCGCGGAGCGAGTCCGCGAGCGAGGCCCACCACGCAGTAGGAAACAAACCACAGGACACCTCCGCGGATCCGATCCGCGGCAAAGCGCTCGGCCGCGTTCGCAGCCGGCCATGCCATCGGGTGATGTGGCGTCTGCGTGGTGGGCTGCGCGGGCAAAGCTCGCTTCCCCACCGTCGCGAGTCGGCGTGAGATCGTGCCGGGGAGACGGGGAGTTGCAGCGGGTCGGTCGGGATGCATGAGATGCGGCGTCGTGGGCGCGGCCCGGTGAACCGGGCCGCGCCAAGGGGGCGACGCGGTGTTCGCGGAAACTCTGACTCACGTTGCTGTGGCCTTTGGCTGCGCGACGCGGCCGGCTACAGCACGAACTTGCTCAGGTCTTCGTCCCGCGCGATGTCGGAGAGTCGATCGTGGACGCGGTCGGCGGTGATCTGCAGCGTCGTTTCGCCGCGGGCGACGAGCTCGGGCGCGTCGAAGTTGATCGGCTCGAACAGCTTCTCCATCACCGTCATCAGCCGGCGGGCCCCGATGTTCTCGGTGTTGGCGTTGACCTCGGCGGCGATCTCCGCCATCGCGCCGATCGCCTCGTCCTCGAAGCTCACATCCAGCCCTTCCGTGCCGAGCAGGGCCCGCTGCTGCTTGGTCAACGCGCCGTCCGGCTCCGTGAGAATCCGCACGAAGTCGTCCTTCGTCAGCGCGTTGAGCTCCACGCGAATGGGGAATCGGCCCTGCATTTCAGGCATCAGGTCGCTCACCGCGGAAGAGTGAAACGCCCCGGCCGCGATAAAGAGGATGTGATCGGTGTTGACCATGCCGTGGCGGGTGGTCACGTTGGTGCCCTCGACGATGGGCAGCAGGTCCCGCTGCACGCCCTGGCGGGAGACGTCGGGGCCCCGGCCGCCGCCGCCTTCCCCGCCCGATCCGCCGGCGATCTTGTCGATCTCGTCGAGGAAGATGATGCCCGTCTGTTCGGTGCGTTGAATCGCCTCTTCGGTCATCTTCTCCCGGTCGATGAGATTTTCGGTCTCCATCTGGGTCAGCACGCCGCGGGCCTCCGCGACGCTCATCCGCCGCTTCGACGACTGATCGGGGATGAGGTTTTCAAACATCTTGCCCATGTCCGGGTCCATCTGGTCGAGGCCCATGTTGGAGAACATGGTCACGGGCACCGCCTTCTGGGTGACGGTGATCTCGACTTCGCGGTCGTCGAGGTCGCCGCTGGCGAGTTTCTCGTGGAGCCGCTCGCGGGCGCGTTGCCGGCGTTCGACGGAGTCGTCGGAATCGATGTATCCGCCGGCCTGGGGCGTTTCGGTCTCGCCGCTGCCGGGCAGGAGCAGATCGACGATGCGCTCTTCCGCCGCCTTCTCCGCCTTGGCCTTGACCTGCTCGGCGTGCTCGGCCCGGACCATGTTGATCGCCTGCTCCAGCAGGTCGCGGATCATCGATTCCACGTCCCGGCCGTGATAGCCCACCTCGGTGAACTTGCTCGCCTCGACCTTGATGAACGGGGCATGGACGAGGGAGGCGATGCGGCGGGCGATTTCGGTCTTGCCCACGCCGGTCGGCCCGACCATCACGATGTTCTTCGGGCTCACTTCGCGGGCGATCTCGGCGTCGAGCTGCTGCCGCCGCCAGCGATTGCGGATCGCCACCGCCACTGCCCGCTTCGCGTCATCCTGTCCGACAATATAACGATCCAACTCTTCGACGGTCTGTTTCGGAGTCATTTCTTCCATGGTGGGCATCATAGCAGACCGCCTGGCCGGCGTTGCCGGCGGAGGGAGACGGAGCAAGTTTCAAGCCGGACCG
>CAYFQS010000019.1:8098-19696 GCA_964345245.1 uncultured Planctomycetaceae bacterium
ACGGAGCAAGTTTCAAGCCGGACCGAAGCGCAGCGCAGGTCCGGATACGGAGCAAGGTTCAAGCCGGACCGAAGCGCAGCGCAGGTCCGGATACACGGAGCAAGGTTCAAGCCGGACCGGAGCGCAGCGCAGGTCCGGATACGGGGCGCGTGCTCGGCCTGTTCTGCGTGCTGTCGCTGATGTCGGTCGAGGCGGCCGGGGGCTCGCGGGGACGGTACAACAAGCTATACTTCGCGCGCCGGTCCTTCGCGGGTTGGCTCGCTTCAGCGAGCCGCGCCGATCCCGGCCTGTCTGCGGTATTCGCGAGGCGAGAGCCCGGCGCGCTGTTTGAACCAGCTCGAGAAGTGAGACAGTTGCAGGAATCCGAGTTCGGCGGCGATCTCTTTCACGCGAGCCTGGGGCTGCTCGAGCGAGAGCCGGGCCCGTTGGAAGCGCCGGTCGGCCCAGTAGGCGTGGGCGGTCCTGGCGAACGATTCGACGAAAAGCCGGTTGAGTCGGCCCATCGACAGGCCGCAGGTCTGCACGAGGCGCTCTCGGGGAAAATCCGCCGCGGGCGGCAGGGCGTCGAGCACCTGCACCGCCCGGACGACCCGCGGGTCGAGTTCGTGCGGCGTCTGCATCAGGAACCCTTCACTCGTGAGTGCGTCGGCGAAAGTCACCAGCCAGTCAAGCAACAGCCGTTCGTACCGTGCGAATTGACGGAAATTCAGCCGCGTCTTGCCGAGGAACTCGTGGCGGCGATCGTGTTCAGCGAGGCCCAGATCGTCGGCGCGCCGACCGACGAGGCGCAGGATCTGATCCGCAAGCCGTTCAAGGCGGGGATGATCTGCCGCCTCGAGCACCCAGAACGGTCCCCCGTTGAACAGTGGTTCGCCGCCGGGCCAGTCCTGGTGGAATCGTATGGAGAGCATCCGGCAGTCCGGGGAGAAACGCTGCCGGAATTCCCCGCCGAGACAGATCAGCCATTGCCCGACCCCGGCCGTCAGGGCTTGGCCATCGCCGTCGAGTCGGGCCCACCCTTCGCGGACGAGCCAGGCGCTGAATTCGCCCTCACGCCGACCGGCGATTCCGGACACCGTCGCCGGAATGGGCGCATCGAAAATGAACGAAAGTTCGGAGCGCAGACTGCGCCAGTCATGCAGCGAGCATCGTGGCCAGGCCTTCGCGGGCATTCATAAATAATAACTTTCCATTGAACTTACGCAAGCGATTCCGGTTGCGTCACACCGGCTTTGTGATACAGTTACGGTATTGGGAAACATGTCAGACGCTCATACATCGAGGGAGGACGCCGATATGAAACTTGCACGATTCCGAATGTTGCTGACGACGATTCTGCTCGCGGCCGTCATGACGGTCCCGGCCGGGGCGGCGACGGTGGAATGGACCACCGGCAGCGGCGACTGGGATGACGACGGCAACTGGTCCGGCAGCGCGCCGGGCGGCGGCGACACCGCCACCTTCGGCGACCAGTACACCACCGGCACGGTCGAACTGCCCAATGCCTCGACCACCGGCGGGGCGGTCGACATCGAGAATGTCTACCTCGAGGGGACGTCCGCCGCCGGCGGGCCGATCACTCTCGACCTCAACAACGGCACGCTCACCGTCGGCAACGACTTCAAGACCGCCAGTGCGGGCAACGTGTCCGGCCACACGATCATCGTGAAGGACGGCACGCTCGACGCGAGCGGCAAAGATGTCGAACTCGGCCGCGGGTCCAACGTCTCGAACAACACGATGATCTTCGACAACGTCGACCTGACCATCGGCGATCGTCTGCTCGTCGGCATTGGCGGCGACGGCAGCGGCGGCAACAACGAGATGATCTTCCGCAACGGATCGACCCTGACCAACCCCCGCAGCATCGTGCTCGACATCAACACCGACACGCCGAACCAGACCGTGACCTTCACCGGCACCGGTACGGTCGGCGAGGCCACGCATTTCATTGTCGGCGGGACGACCGCGAGCACGGACAATACGATCCGCGTTCTCGACGGAGCCGTGCTCAACACCACCGACGACAGCGAGATCAACATTGTGGGCAGCAACGGGGCGAGCGGTCACACACTCAAGGTGGGCGACGGCGCGGTGGTCAACCTTAACGGTCGATTGGTGGTTGGCGACGGCGGCGGCACCGGCAATCAGCTCGTGCTCGAAGGGGGGACGGTGAACTACGACGATGCATCGCCCGGCGACGGCCCCTCGGGCCGCCTGACGGTGAACCCCGGCAACTTCCTCCTGGGCGACGGCACGATCAAGTTCCTGCTGGATAAGTTCTTCTACCTGCGTGGCAGCACGCTGGACCCCGGCACGGCGACCGAGGCCGGTACGATTGCCATCACCGAAGACGCCGAGGGCGACGGCCGCGGTCTCACGACCGCGTTCGATGCGGTGTTCAACTTCGATATCGAGTCCGACACCCTCGCCGACAAACTGATCGTCGAAGATAGGCTCAATCTGACCACCGCGGGCGGCGGCGCGCCGACCATCAATCTCGGGGTGCTCGACATCTCGCTTCTGTCGGCCGGCACGCACACCTACGACGTGCTTGACTGGGGCACGTTGGACGATTCAACCGGCGAATCGCTGATGATCAACACGCAGGCGGACCCGCTGATCGCCGCCTGGGACACGAGCAACCTCCTCGTCGACGGCACGGTGTCCATCACGGTCGTGCCGGAACCGATGTCGCTGGCGATGGGTCTGGCCGGCCTCGGGGTGCTCGGCCTGCGTCGTCGCGCTGGCGCCAGGTTGTAGTCGGGTCGGCTCGCTTCAGCGAGCCGCGCCGAAGATCTGGCGTCGGGTCCGGATCGCTCGCCCCTCTGTGAATTCGCCACGAAATCCGGTTATGGTGTTTCTCGTGTTGCGCGGCGTGATGGCCGCGCCGTGTCGCCATGATCATCGACCCTGGAGTCCGGCCACCATGCAGACCGTGAAACCGACCGTTTTGATCCTCCTCATTTCCGTCCTTGCTTTCACAGCCACTGGGGTCGCCCACGCCCAGGAGGGCGACCCGAAGCGCGGCATTCACGAGCGGCTGTTCGTCGTGCCGCGGCCGGGCGAGGTGACCATCGACGGCCACCTCGACGACTGGGACCTGTCCGGCCAAATCCTCAGCTACATCTCGGAGCAGACGCGGGAGGAGAAGGCCGGTCGCATGGCCATGATGTACGACGACGAGGCGATTTACATCGGCGCCGAGGTGCGCGATCCCTCGCCGCTGATGAACCGCCACGACCCCGAGGCCAACCCCGACAAGGTCTGGAACGCCGACAGCGTGCAGGTGCGGCTGGTGATCGACCGCGACGAGCCGTACCCCGCCAACTACACGAAGTTCCGCAACGGTCCCTTCGGCGACAACGCGCTGCAGCACCTGCTGCTCTGGTACTACACCGACGGTGAAGCGCCCGGCCTGCAGCTTCGCAAGGACATGGACTACAAGGTGCCGGCGAAGTGGGCGCCGGACGGGCTCGTCTCGACCGACGCCTTCGACGCGGCCTATCGCAAGATCGGCGAGGATCGCTACGTCTTCGAATACCGCATTCCGTGGACCACGCTGGACGCGACCAATCCGCCCCGGGCCGGCGACGTGGTCGCGGGCACGATCCAGTACAACTTCTCCCGGCCCGACGGGCTGAAAATCTCCTCGTCCGGCGGGTGGGCCCGGGACGTGATCGGCGGCGGCGGGTTCCCCTTCCAGACCAGCGGCTGCTGGGGCAAGTTCATCTTCGCCGAGCGCGGCAATGTGCCCGAGATCACCCTCGCGGCGCTCACCGAGACCGAGGCCCCGAAGCCGCTGACCTTCGCATACGACCTGCCCGAGGCGGGCGACGTGACGGTCTCCCTCTGGGATCAGGACAACGTGCTGGTGCGGAACATCGTCTGCCAGGCCCCGCGTGAGGCCGGCCGACAGACCGAACAGTGGGACGGTGTGGACTTCAAGGGGGACCCGATCCCGCCCGGCCGGTACACCTGGAAGGGCATTTACCACGAGCCGATCACGACCGAGTTCCTGCTGTCGGTGCACAACTCCGGCACCCCGCCGTACAAGACCTCCGACGGCACCGGCGGATGGGGCGGCGATCACACCGATCCGATCACCGCCGAGGCCTTCGGCCCGGACATGATCCTCGCCTGGCCCTTCGGCGAGGCCGGCTGGGGGCTGATCCGGGTCGACCTCGACGGCGACAAGAAGGCCAGTTCCCAGCGGGGCAACGCGATGTTCCTCGCCACCGATTACGAGAACTACCGCGTCTTCGCCGCCAACCCCCACCGGTACCCCGGCGTGCGGGTGTTCGACGGTCGGGACTTCCGTCCGATCAACATGGCCGAAGACCGCGGCAAGCCCGAGGCCCCGGCCGGCATCGACAAGAACGATCACGTGAGCGGCCTCGTCCACCGCGACGGCATGCTCTACGTCGCCTATGCGACGCGGAACCTCATCGCCGTCAACGACGGCCGGACGGGCGAGTTGATCGAGACGTGGGACGTGCCGTCGCCCGGTCGGCTCGATGTGGCCGCGGGCGGCGCCATCCTCGCCATCAGCGGCGAGACGGTGGTGAAGATCCGCGATGGCAGGAGCGAAGTGCTGATCGCCGAGCATCTCGATGCGCCGACCGGCATCGCCGTCGACGATGCCGGTCGCATCTTCGTAACCAACCGCGGCGAGGCGCACAACGTGAGCATGTTCGCGGCGGAGGGCGAGTTCATCGGGACGATCGGCAAGCGGGGCGGGCGGCCTCGCGTGGGGCGGTTCGATCCCGCGGGCATGCTCGAACCCGCCGGCTGCGAGATCGACGCGAAGGGGCGGCTCTGGGTGGCCGAGCACCTCGATGCCCCCAAGCGCGTCAGCGTCTGGAACACCGCATCCGGCGAGAACGTGAATCAGTTCTTCGGCGGCAGCGCGTACTCCACGTGGGTGATGATGGACCCGCAGCGGCCGGACGAGGCCTTCTGCCACAACGTGATCTGGAAGATCGACCTCGACAGCGGCGACTGGGCGCCGTACTCCACGCCGTGGCGTTCGACCGGCCCCGACGTGCCCCCCGGCCCGCCGACCGGCTCGTCGCACGGCAGCGGGCTCGGCCTGGTCACCGCCGCGAACGGCGAGCAGTACGGCTGGGGTCACAAGCGAATCCTCTATCTCCGGGACGGCCCGCACCTCAAGCCGATCCTCCAGTTCATGCAGGACAAGGTCTGGATCGACGCCAACGACAACCAGCGTCGTGAAGCCGGCGAGTACCACCCCGCCGCCGGGTTCGGCCGGCGCGGCGGGCAGTTCGAATGGGTTGACGCCGACCTGAACCTCTACAGCTCCGCGTTGGGGAAGATGTGGAAGGCCCGGCGCATCGGTGACGACGGCATCCCCGTGTATGACTTTGAGAACCCGGTCGATCTGCCCTTCGGATCGTACAACCCCCAGGGGCCGGCGATGTACGTCGATCCCCACGACGGCACGCTTTATCAGAACAGCGCGACCCGCAAGCGCGATGAGGTCGGCTTCGGCCGATGGACCCGGGACGGCCGGCGGCTGTGGGGCATCCGCGGGACGCTGTTCTGGAAGCGGACGCTGACGATGCCCCGGCCCGGGATCGGCGATCTGTACGCCCTGACCGCGCCGCTCGGCGTGGCGGGCGAGTTCACCGGGGCCGGCACCTACTACAGCGGCTACCACCTCCTCACCCGCGACGGACAGTACGTGGCGATGATCATGAACCCCCCGGCCAGCGAAGGGCTCGGCCCCGACCGCGTGCTGGTCGAACTGTTCACCGGCCGGCTGATCAAGCTCCCGGACAGCGGTCGGTACCTGCTGCTCACCGGCGACCAGGATGGGCGCATCATGGAAGTCCACGGGCTCGACACGGTGCGCCAGCTCGACGGCGGCAGTTGGCGGATGACCGCCGAGCGACGGGAGAAGGTCGAAGAGGCGCTGCGGCAGGCGAAGGAGGCGGTCAAGCAGACGCTGGTGATTCACCGCTGGAAGAAGCAACTCGCCGACGCCACGCCGGTCGAGCGGCAACTCCGCGGCGGGCTCGGCTTCAAGGCCGCCGCCGCCTGGGATGCCGACAACCTCTACCTCCGCTACGACGTGACCTCGCCCAACCCGCTGACCAACGCGGTGTCGGACCCGCAGAGCTTGTTCACCGGCGGTAACTGCATCGACCTGCAGCTCGCCACCCACCCCGATGCCCCGGCGGATCGGGATGAACCCGCCGCGGGCGACGTGCGGCTCATCGTGACCCGGCAGAAGGGCGAGCCGGTTGCCGTGCTTTTCGAGCCCAGGGTGGCCGGCTTCGACGGCGAGCCGATTCTCATGGAATCGCCGGTCGACCGGGAGACCTTCGACCGCATCCGCGAGGTGGACAACGTGCGGATCGATCTCGAGCCGCGGGAAGGCGGTTTCGTCGCGGTGGTCGCCGTGCCGCTCGACGTGCTCGGCTGGAAGCCGGCGGCGGGAGCGCCGGTGAAGATGGACCTCGGCTACGTCTTCGGCGACCAGACCGGCCGCAACGCCCTCAAGCGGGCCTACTGGTCGAACAACAGCTTCGAAGCGAACGTGGTCGACGACCTGCCGGACGAGAGCCGGCTGAACCCCGAATACTGGGGCGACGCGGTCGTGGAATGAGCGGGGCTCTGCTCGGGTATGCTGGTTGAATGCAGAAGTTCGTGATCAGGTCGACCGGCCGGGCCGCGTTTCGGGCGCTGCTGTGTTTTACCCCGCTGTTTGCCGTCTCCGCGGTGACCTGGGGCCAGTCGCCTTCGCGCGACCAACTCGCCCGGCAGGTCCGCGCGAAGGTGGTGGAACTGCAGGAATTGCAGCGGCAGGCGCAGGCCCGGCGGATCGAGCATGCGCGCGAGACCGAAGAGATGGAAGCGCAGATCGATCGGCTGGGGCAGGACGTGGCGGCGGTCCGGTCGGACATCGCCCAAATGGAGCAGCGGATCACCGGCCGCCGGTCGCGGCTGGCCGATCTCCGGCAAACCGCGGCGGATGCGAATGCCCGCCTCGAGGCGGCGGCGACGATCGCGGCAACGCTGGTCGAGTCGGTGCGAGCGCGCGCGGCCACGGGAATCCCCGCCGTTCGCGATACAGCCAGTCGCTGGGCCGAACTCACCGCCGCACTGCGAAGCGACGCCCCGACCGACCGGGCCGACGCCCTCGTGTCGTTCCACGAGTCGCTCGGCGACTACCTCCAACAACATCGTGAACGGGTGATCACCAATCGCCTCGTCGACCAGCCGCGGCCGGGCGTGGCTCGTCACGCGTACGTGGCGCGTCTCGGCGGGGTGCTTGAGATGTTCGTGACCGAGGACGGTCGCACCGCCGGCTGCGCATCGCGACTGCGCGATGGGCCGTGGCGGGCGCCGCTGGAAGACGACCGTCATGACGCGGTGAGCCGGGCGGTCGCCGTGCTTCGCGACCAGGCCCCGCCTCGATTGATCGCGCTGCCGATCTCGACCGCGAGGGAGGATGAGGCCTCCCGGTGATCCGCGGCTTGGCCATTCCGTTGCTGTTCGCCGCCGTCGCGCTGTTGCCGGGGCCGGTGTACGTACAGGCGTCGGAGACCGACGATCTCCAGCAGCGTCTGACGGCGGTTCAGGCCGAACTCGACCGACAGCGCGACGCGATGGACGAATCGCACCGGATTCACGAACAGCAGATCGCGCCGCTGCGTGAGCGGCGGGCCGCGCTCGCCGACGAAGCGGTGCAACTCGAACTGCGTCGGCGGCGGCTGCAAAGAGCATCGGATGAACTTGAGGAACAACTCGACGCGGCCGAAGAACGCGGCGATGCCGCGGACCGGGCGTGGCGACGGGTGGACGATTCGGCCATGCGCCTCGCCGACCGGGTCGACCTCCATCTCGGCGAACTGCCCGGCAGCGTGCCTCTGGCGCACCGCCTCGACGCAGCGAGGCGGCAGCTCGGCTCGCGGAAGTTCGAAGCCGGCTATCGACAGCTCGCCGACGTGATCGACCTCCTCGACCGCAAAGCGCAGTCGGTTGGGGTCGAGTCGGTCGAGTTGCGCGCCGCGACGGGGCGGATCGAGCAGGTGGAGCTGCTGAACGTCGGGCACGTCGCCTTCGCGTACCGGGTGGGCGAACGGATCGGGCTCGCGCTGGCCAGTCCGGCCGATGCGACCGGCTACCGCTGGCGGGAGGATTTGCCGCCGACTCTCGCCTCGCGCTGGCGCGAGGTGTTCGACGCGGTGAAGGTCGGTGAGAGCGACGTGATCGACGTGCCGCTCGACGTGACGGGGCGCATCAGCGCCGAAGCGGCGCTGGATCGCGCCGGCCTCGCCGACCGCTTCGTCGCCGGCGGGCCGGTGATGTGGCCCCTCGCCGGCGTGGCGCTGCTGTGCGCGGTGCTGCTCGCCGAACGCGCCTGGATGCTCTACGTTCGCAACGGCCGGGACACGCGCCTCGCCCGGCGGGTCACCGAAGCGATCCGACAGGGGGAGGAGTCGCGGGCGGCCGAGCTCGCCCAGGCCCGCGGCAGCTCGGCGGGGCGGACCGTCGCCGCGCTGCTCGCCCGCCGCCACGCCGGGCAGCACGCCATGGAAGACAGCGTCCAGGAGCAACTGCTCTACGAAATGCCGCGCCTCCAGCGGTTCCTGCGCGGCATCGGCATCCTCGCCGCCGTCGCCCCGCTGCTCGGCCTGCTCGGCACGGTGACCGGCATCATCGAGACCTTCAACGTCATCCAGACCGTCGGCGACGCCGCGCCGAAGATGATGGCCGGCGGCATCGGCGAGGCGCTGGTCACCACCGCGACCGGGCTGGTGATCGCCGTGCCGGTGCTGCTGATCAACGGTCTGCTGCGGGGGCGGGTGGACCGCATTCTCGCCGAGGCCGAGGAACAGGCCGCCGCGGTGCTCAACGTGCTCGCCCACGATCGCCCGACCGCCCGCCACGGAACGGAGACCGGCGATGCGTGAACTGTTCCACGACGGCGGGTGGACGTTCGGCGCGATCCTCGGCTGCTCGTTGCTGGCGTGGGCGATCGCGATATGGAAGTGGATGCAGCTTCGCACCGAGCAGGCCGGGGGATTGCGATGGATGGACGACGCGGCCGACCGCCTTGCCGCGGGGCGACGCGAAGAGGCGAAGCGCCTCTGTGAGCGGGGCGGCGGACTCGCGGTCCGACTGCTCGGCGAAGCGATGCACGTGGCCGATCCGAACCGGCGGGCATTCGAGGTGCGACTCGGTCCGCGGATTCGAGCGGAGACCGTACGGCTTCGCGGACAGCTCGCGCTCGTGGCCGTGGTCGCCGGCCTTTGCCCCTTGCTCGGGTTGCTCGGCACCGTGCTCGGGATGATGACGACTTTCGCCGGCGTGACGACCGGCGGCGCCGTGCGGCCCGACGCCCTCGCCCGCGGCGTCTCGCAGGCCCTGGTCACCACCCAGGCCGGACTCGTCATGGCACTGCCCCTGCTGCTCGTGCACGGCTACCTGCGCTCGCGCATCGACCGCTTCCTCAATGCCGTCGGCCTGCGCCTGCGGAAGATCGAAACCATCGTCTGTCGGGATTGATCATGTTTCAGTCGGTTCAGCAACAGCGAGCGAACGGCGACGCGACCGCGGCGGTGGACATCGCCCCGCTGATCGACATCGTGTTCATCCTGTTGATCTTCTTCCTGGTGACCACGACGTTCGTCGGCGAGCGCGGGATCGAGGTGACCCGACCGGCGGCGGCCCACGCCCGGGCCCTGCAACCGGAGGCGTTGCGGGTGCACATCACCGCGGCGGGCCGCGTATTCGTGGATGGCGCGCCGATCGAAGCGGGCGGAATCGCCGGACGCATCGGCGCGTTGCTCGCCCGGCAGCCGGGGGCCGCGGTCATCATCGTGCCGGACGAGCAGGTCTCGTCGAAACGGCTGGTCGAAGTCGTCGACGCGGCGAAGGCCGGCGGCGCCACGGACATCGGCCTTGCGACTCGAGCGAAGACAACGCCCTGATTGGAGACCCGGCCTGGCAGCCCCTCAAGACATGACGCACGCTCGACGCCGACGGGGACTGACCATGCGATTCGCCGCCGTGGCGGGCGCGGTTGGCGTCAACGTGCTGCTGCTGTGGGGGCTGGCGTGGCTGAACGAACCGGCCACGGTGGCCGCGACCCCGTCGCCGCGGATCGGCGTGGTGTTGCGGCCCGAGCGCCGGCCGGCGCCACCGTCGCCGCCGCCGGTCGTCGCGTCGCCGGGTGAGCCGGAGATCGATCCGTTCACGCCCACCGTGGTGCTGGAGGCGCCGCCGCCCGCGGCGGTCGAGCCCTCGCCGGTCACGATTGACGTGTCGCTCGAGTTGCCCGCGATCTCGCCGGTTCGTGTGGAGGTGCGTTCGGCATCGGACTCCGCGGCGGTAGCCGAAGCGTCGGCCGCGGCTGACGCTTCGGCTGCCGCCGAGCACACGGCCCCGGCCCCGCGTTCCGCCGGTGAAGTGGACCAACCACCGCGTGAGAGGCCCGGCAATCCGCAGCCGCGCTATCCGGTCGCCGCGATTCGGCGCGAGGTGGAAGGCAGCGTTCGCGCGCGCCTGCTCATCGACGAGGCGGGGCGGGTCCGGGAGGTCGAGGTGCTCGACGTGCGAGGCCACGCCCGGTTCCGCGAGGCGGTCCTCGCCGTCGTGCGGCAATGGCGCTTCGAGCCGGCGGTCGATGACGGGCGACCGGTCCCGGTGTACGCGATCAAGCAGTTCCGCTTCGAACTGGAG
This sequence comes from uncultured Planctomycetaceae bacterium, assembly GCA_964345245.1. Lineage (GTDB taxonomy): Bacteria > Planctomycetota > Phycisphaerae > Phycisphaerales > Zrk34 > CAYFQS01. The sequence goes on from CAYFQS010000019.1 coordinate 18,812, forward strand.
ACGCGATGAGGCGAGCGCTGATTGGCATGGCGGTGGGGCTGGCGATCTGCACGAGCGGGGCGGCGCAGGTCGCGCCCCCGCAACTCGCGCAACTGCGCGAAGCGAGGCAGCAACTCGAAGCGGGCGACCCGCAGGCCGCCACGGAATCGCTCGAAGCCCTGATCGATCAGCGCCCCGACCTCGCCGACGCTCATCGTCTGCTCGGCCACGCGTATCGTCAGCTTGGCGAGGGCGACCGAGCCCGTGATGCGTTCGTGCGAAGCATCGCCCGCGGTCGGCTCGCGGTCGATACGCTTATCGCCCTGACGCAACTCGACCGCGAAGCGGGGCGGGACGTCGCGGCGGCGACATCGCTGCAATGGCTGACCTGGCTCGAACCGGACGATCCGCGGTATCCGCTGCTGCTCGCTCAGCGGTTGCTCGACGCGGGGATGGTGGAAGCGGCCCGCGGAGTGGCCGAAGCGGCCGCCCGGCGCCGGCCGGACTCGGCGGACGTGCTGCGCTTGCTCGGCAACATCCACCTGCAGGCCGGGGATACCCGCGAGGCGCTGACCGCGCTGGCCACGGCGTACCGGCTCGGCGCGGATGCCCCCGGTCATGCGCCGCTCGCCCGCACCGTGGCCGAGCTTCACCACCAGCAGGGCACGATCGAACCGGCGATCACGTGGTATCGCCGGGCGGTCAATGACCACACGAATCCGCCCCCCGGCTGGCGTCTGCGCCTGGCCGAGCTGCTCATCGCCGACGAGCGGCACCGCAAAGCGCGGGATGCGTTACGCGACCTGCGGGAAGTCGATGGCGTGGACGCGGCCGCGGTGCACCGCTGGCTCGGCCATGCCGAGCGGAAGATCGGCAACGACGAAGCCGCCATAGACGCGTTTCGTC
>CAYFQS010000020.1:0-19619 GCA_964345245.1 uncultured Planctomycetaceae bacterium
CGAAGGTCCACTGGTGGTGATGGCGAATCACCCCTTCGGCGGGATCGAGGGGCTCATCCTGGCCAACCTGCTCCTGTCGGTGCGGCAGGACGTCAAGGTGCTGGCGAACTACCTGCTCGGCACGATCCCCGACATTCATCCGGTGTGTATCTTCGTGGACCCCTTCAACGGCCCCGAGGCCTACAGCCGCAACGTGCGGGCCCTGAAGCAGGCCATGCGGTGGGTCCGCGACGGCGGGGCGCTGGGCGTGTTCCCGGCTCCCGAGGTCGCGCGCCTCGACCTCGCCCGGCGCCGGATCGCCGACCCGCAATGGTCGGAACACATGGCCTCGCTCGCCCGTCGGAATTCCGCCTCCGTGACCCCGGTTTATCTCACGGGCGCGAACGGCCCGCTGTTCCAGATGGCGGGATTGATTCATCCCCGGCTGCGCACCGCCCTGCTCCCGCGCCAGGTGGTCAACAAGCGGCATCGCACGGTGCGGGTGCACGTCGGGACTGAGATTCCCGCCCGTCGACTCACCGAATTCGACAACGACAGACAGGCGATCGACTACCTGCGGCTTCGCACCTACGCCCTCCGTGGTCGGCCGCGGCGGCTTCGGCCGCAACGCAAGGGACGGCGCGGGCTCCGGCGTCTGCCGCGGTTCCGCAAGACGATGGACGTCCCGTCCATCGCCCCCGCACCGCCGATCGACGAACTGGCCGGCGAAATCCAGGCCCTGCCCGACGAAACCCGCCTCGCCACCACGGGCGATCTGAGCGTCTATCTCGCCGACGCCTCGCAGATGAATCGGCTCATGGTCGAGGTCGGTCGGCAGCGCGAGCGCACGTTCCGGGCCGTCGGGGAGGGCTCGGGCAATCCCCTCGACCTCGACCGGTTTGACGAGACGTACCTCCACCTGCTGGTGTGGAACGATGAGCAGCGCGAGCTTGTCGGCGCCTATCGCATGGGACGCTGCGATGAGATCATCCGTCGGGAAGGACGCAAAGGGCTGTACCTGTTCAGCTTGTTTAACTTCTCGGACCGTTTGTTCGAGCGGCTCGGGCCGACCGTCGAACTCGGCCGGTCATTCGTCCGGCCGGAATACCAGAAGAGCTTTTCGCCGCTCATGCTGCTCTGGAAGGGGATCGGCGCCTTTGCCGCGGCGAACCCGCAATACCGGCGCTTCTTCGGTCCGGTCAGTATCTCCAATGACTACAGTCCCGCGTCACGGGCGATGATCGTTTCGTTTATGAACGATCCGGCCCGGCGGTCGCCGCTGGCGAGCATGATTCAGCCGCGCACGCCCTTCTCGCTGAAGCGGGCGGCGAAGTCGGACGTGCTGACCATGGGCCGCGCACTGCGCGACGCCGAAGAACTTGGCGACGTGGTGGGCGACATCGAGCGCGACGGCAAGGGCGTGCCGATCCTGCTCCGTCAGTACCTCAAACTCGGCGCCAAGTCGCTCGGCTTTAACGTCGATCCGGAGTTCGGGTACTGTCTCGACTGCCTCGTCCTCGTCGATCTGTTGCACACGGATCGGCGGACGCTGCGTAAATACATGGGCAGCAAACAGGTGGAAGCGTTCCTGGGTGCACATGAAACGCCGGGCACGCTACAATCCGGCCCGAATGACGATCGCCCGCCGTCCGAGTCCCAGCCCGCGACAACAAAAGGATCCTCGCCGAATGTCTGAGTTCTCCGCTTCCCTGACCGACGAGAAGCCGTCGCCCTTTTTCTTCCTGCGTAAGTTTCTGCGGCACGGCAAGCGTGTCGCCAGCGTCGCGCCGTCGAGCCAATCCCTCGCCGCCGCGATGTGCGCCCACGTGAACCCGGCCGAGCCGCAGACCATCGTGGAACTCGGGGCCGGCACCGGGGCGGTGACCGAGTACGTGGCGAAAGCGATGCATCCGGAAGGCCATCTGATCGCGGTGGAGATTGACCGCCAGTTCTCCGAGATTCTTCACAATCGCTGCCCCGAGGCGACGGTGGTCTGCCGCGACGTGCGGGAACTGCCCGACGCGCTCGGCGACGCGGGGATCGGACACGTCGACCTGCTGCTCAACGGCCTGCCCACGCCGTCCCTGCCCAAGCCGGTCAACGCGGTCGTGCTCGACACCTTCGCCGCTCTCGGTTACGAGGGGTGGTTCAGCCAGCTCACCGTCATGCCGTGGGTCTACTGGCCGACGTACCGCCGGCTGTTCGACGAGGTGCAGTTCCAGCTCGTGGTAAAGAACGTTCCGCCGGGCGGCGTGTATCACTGCCGCGGGCTCAACCCGTCGTTCCGCTCGGCGCTGCCCGGGGCGAAAAGCAAGTCCGCCTGACGCGCATCACATCCTGACGAGCTGATCGATCTTCGCGGCACAGATGAAGTCGTTTTCCGACAGGCCATCGATGGCGTGCGTGGTGAAGCTGACCTTGCACCGGTCGTAGCCGACCTCAAGGTCGGGGTGGTGGTTTTCCCGGTTGGCGATCCACGCCACGCCGTTCACAAACGCCATGGTCTGGTAGAAATCCTTGAACCGGAAGGAGCGGCTGATCGCGTCGCCTTCACGCTGCCAGTCGGGGACGCGACGGAGCAGGTCGGAGATGCGCTCATCGTCGAGTTTGTCGACGCCGCCCTCGCACGGCTTGCAGGTGGCGGCGGTGAGGTCCGTTGCTTCGGGGGTCTGATCATTCATGGTGCTCAACCGTAGGCGCGGACCGACGGGTTGGCAAAACGCGCGGGGGACCGATAATCGCCGGCACGGAACCTCCGTTGCATTCCCTTCCCGGAATAGCCGATGTCAGGGCAGGACACGCGACGTCATGTCGCCGTGGAAGGACGCTCCATGAATCCGAAGCAACTGATCCGCAGGGCGCTGTACCACCTCGACTACCAGATCGAGTCATACCGGCCGCGGAACGGCCCCCGGCTCAGCGTGCTGCCGCTGGTGATCGGCGACCTCGTTCGCCGACGGTCGCATGAGTCGCCCGGCCCCGGCTGGGTCGTGCAGGTCGGGGCCAACGACGGCGTGCGGAACGACCCCGTCCACGCGTCGATCCGCGAACTCGGCCTGCCCGCCCTGCTCATCGAACCGCAACCCGAGTTGTTCGAGGCCCTGCGGGAAACCTACGCCGACCAGCCGCAGGTGATCTGCGAGAACATGGCGATCGCCGAGGAGCCCGGCGAATCCACGCTGTGGCGGTTGGACCCGTCGGCCAGGACCGAACGGTTATCGCTGAACGGCACGGCCAGCTTCAACCGCGACCACGTCACCCGCTTCGCCCGCCTCGCCAACCTGCCCGATTCCGCCGTGCAACGGGTCCGCGTGCCGGCCGACCGGCTCGCCGCCCTGATCGAGAAACACAGCATCGCCGATATCCTGCTCCTGCTCATCGACGTGGAGGGGCTGGACGATCGGGTGTTGCTCGACGCCCTCGCCGACGGCCTGCGCCCCGCCGCCATCCAGTGGGAGCACGTGCACCTGAGCAGCCGTCAACAATGGCGATGCCGCGCCCGACTGGGCGAACTCGGCTATCGCCTGATGGATCACCGGGACGATTGCATCGCCGTCCATCGCGACGCGCTGACGCATCGGACATCGCCCGTCCCACACCTGTTGCGGGAGTCGGCCTGAGAGCTCATGGGGGACACCGGAGAGAACGCCATGCCAGTCCGTTTCCACTCATCGCCACGCCCCCTGCTGCCCATGGACGCTCGGCCGCGCGACCTCACCGCCCGCGCCGCCTGGCCGGGCGACGTGAAGGCCCTGATCGAACGGCTCCGCGGCGAAGACGAGCATGTGGTGCCCCACTGGCGGGCTCACCTGCTCAGCGCCGAGCCGACCGTGGTGTACGTCTGGTCGCCCCTGCAGAGCGGGTTTCTCGGCGGCGAACTCGCCGGCCGGCAGGCCGACATCCTCATGAAACCATCGTGGACGTACCATCGTCGCGCCAGCGCCCGGCTGCTCCGCCGCCGGTGGGATCGCCACGCCCACCGCCATCCCGGCCATCGCCTGCGGGTGCTCTGCAACAGCGACCTGGAAGTCAACACGCTCCGACGGGAAGGGATCGACGCCGAGGTCGTTCACCAGAACGCGATGGTCGACGAGCGCGTCTTCGACATCGACGAAGACGTCGACCCGGAGTTCGACGCGGTCTACGACGCTCAGCTCGCGCCTTTCAAGCGGCACGATCTGGCCAGGCGACTGGAGTCACTGGCCCTGATCACTTATCTGGACCGGCGGGTGCGCGGGGCGGTCGCCGAGCTTAAATGGCCCCGCCGCATGCCCGGCTGGCACTGGCTGAACTGGCCCGCCGGCGATGAGAAGCCCACGCACTTCAAGCAGCCGCGGCTCGCCCGCGAACTCGCTCGCTGCCGGCTCGGACTGTGCCTGTCCCCCGTGGAAGGCGCGATGTACGCCAGCATGCAGTACCTGCTCTGCGGTCTGCCGGTGGTGAGCGTGCCCAGCTTCGGCGGAAGGGATGCGTTCTTCGAACCGGAGTATGCCGCCGTCGTCCCCGCCGACGCCAACGCGGTCGCCGCCGGCGTGAAGGAGATGCTCAGCCGCAATCTGCCCCGGCGCGAGGTCCGTGACGCGGTGCTGTCGAAGGTGCACATCCACCGCCGGCGGCTGATCGACATCGTCCAGTCGATCTACGATCGCGACGGCGTTCGCCGCCGCTTCGCCGACGAATGGCCCGCCGTGTTCCGGGACAAGCTGATGAGCACCCCCCACGTCGGCGAACTCCGCGCCCAACTCGCCCCACCCGCCATGGTCGCGTGATCGCCGGCGAGGGGCTCACGTTGCGCGTGTAGAATGCTCCGTTGCGGCCACGGGGACGGGTCGATCACCACACGCGTCAGTCCGAGCCGGGCTGTGTCAGCCCGGTGTTCGCGAGCCGGCTCCATGGCGGCGAGTGAACATTCTCGGCCGAGCTTCACCGCCACTCGGGAATCGACCCTTGCGGCGGCCCATCGCGCTGTGGCCTGGAGGAAGTTGCGAACCGAACGCCGCAGTGAACCATCTTACCTCGTCCCGGAACACGCGGAGGTTCGATCTGGCTGGCATCGCCGCGCCGGGTCAGGCCGGGGAAGGCATCGGACCGGCTTCGGGAGCGTCGTCGGAGCGGTCGTCGGGCTTGGGCAGGTTCTTCGGCTTCGGGGCCGGCTTCGCCGCCTCGGCGTCCAGCAGGTCGCTGACTGTCGGACGATCCAGCTTCTCGCCCCGCATGATCCGGTCCACCTCGTCGGCGGTCACCGTCTCGTACTTCAACAGCGCCTCGGCGAGATTCTCCATCGCCTCGCGATGCGTCTCGATCAACTGCCGGGCCTTGTTGTAGTTCTGCTCGATGATGTTGCGGACCTCGTCGTCGATCGCCTCGGCCGTCTCGTCGGAGTACGGTTGGTCCGACCGCTCCCAGGGGTTGCCGCCCTGGTCGAGGGCGAGACGGATCGGCCCGAGCTTCGTGCTCATGCCCCACTCTTTGACCATCGTTCGGGCGAGCTGGCTGGCCCGGCGGATGTCGTCCATCGCGCCCGACGAGACGTCGCCGATGAACATCTCCTCCGCGATGCGCCCGCCGAACAACACCTTCATCGTTCCGTGGGCCTGACGGCCGGTCATGAGGAACCGGTCCTGCTCGGGAAGCTGGAACGTCACCCCCAGCGCCTGCCCGCGCGGGATGATCGACACCTTGTGCAGCGGGTCGGCCTCCTCGATCACGTGGGCGAGGATCGCGTGCCCCGCTTCGTGATACGCGATGGTCTTTTTCTCGCCTTCGCTGATCACGCGGCTCTTGGTCGATCGGCCCCACTTGACCTTGTCTCTCGCCTCTTCGAGGTCGTCCTGTTCGACGTAGTCTTTGTCGCTGATCGTGGCCATGATCGCCGACTCGTTGATGATCGCGGCCAGATCAGCGCCGCTGAACATCGGCGTGCCGCGGGCGAGCTTCTGCAGGTCCACGTTCGGGCCCATCTTCACCTTGTCCGCGTGGACCTTGAGAATCTCAAGCCGGCCCTTGATGTCCGGCAGCGGCACGTTGATCTGGCGGTCGAATCGGCCCGGACGGGTCAACGCCGGGTCCAGCACGTCCGAGCGGTTGGTCGCGGCGATGACGATGACCTGGTCGTTGGTCTCGAAGCCGTCCATCTCCACGAGAATGGCGTTGAGCGTCTGCTCGCGTTCGTCGTGCCCGCCGGAGGAGAAGCCGCTGCCGCGTCGCCGGCCGACCGCGTCGATCTCGTCGAGGAAGATGATGCAGGGGCTGCTGTCCTTGGCCTGCTTGAACAGGTCTCGCACCCGGCTGGCGCCCACGCCAACGAACATCTCCACGAAGTCGCTGCCGCTGATGGAGAAGAACGGGACCTCGGCCTCGCCGGCGACGGCCTTGGCCAGCAGCGTCTTGCCGCAGCCCGGCTCGCCCACGAGCAGCACGCCGCGGGGAATTCGCCCGCCGAGACGCTGAAACTTCTTCGGATTCTTCAGAAACTCGATAATCTCCTGGACCTCGTCCTTGGCCTCCTCGACCCCGGCCACGTCCCCCAGCGTGATGTTGGTCATCTCCTTGGAGACGACCTTGTGCTTGGATCGGCCGAAGTTGCCGAGGAACCCCCCGCCCCCGGCGGCGCTGCGCAGCGAGCGGAACAAAAAGAACCAGATCACCAGCAGCACCAGCACCCAAGGCAAGACGCTGAACAGCAGATGCATGAGCACGTCGCTGCTCGGGTTCTCATTCACCAGGTCGGGCGCCATCGCGAGAAGCTGCTCGGTGTAGACGCGCTTGGTGTTCGGCGAGACCGCGAACATGATCTTGCCCGAAGGGGGAGCGTCGGCCACGTCCTCCCGGAGCGTCCCCACGATCCGACTGTCCTCGATGGTGATCTGCTCGATGTCATCCGACTGAACGTAGGCGACGAACGCGCCCCAGCTTTCGACTTCCTTGGCCTGGTTCTGGGCGTTGGAGAGAACAACGTAGAGTAGAACGGCGAGCCCGATAAGCAGCAGCCACCCGAACATGCCGCGGTTCATGCGCATGCTGGGCGGCTGGTTGCCGCGGCGATTCTCGTCGGACTGCCCGCGCTTCTCACCGTCGGTCGAGTTGTCTTTTCCCTTGCGGGGATTCTGATCGGTCATAACGCCCTATCTTAGGCAGGCGGCGAGGGGGAACACGGGATTATCGCTGGGAAACCGCCCGAAACGATATCGGCGAAATCGGCTTACCAGTCCTGTCGCATGACGGAGACGATCTCGCGGGCGAGTTCGCCCGTGGCGCCCTGCACGCCCACGGGCATCGGTTCGCTGAGCCGGTCGGCCGAGGCGGGAGCGCGTGCGGGGATGTACTCACCAGTCCCCCGGATCTCGCCGCGCTTTCGGATCACCTCGCCTGTGCGCATGTCTTTCCATTCGAAACTGGCGACGATCACGACCTGGACTTCCTGGGCCAGGCCGCCATCGTACGTGCGGCTGAGCATTCGCTGCGACACGCTGCGGATCGTCCCGGTGAGCTGCGTGTCCGCCGCGCCCGAGCCCGCGACCTTGTAGGGCGTGCGAAGTTCGATTTCCTTGGTCACCGCTTCGGTGACACCAAACTCTACGCCCTCTTCGAAGGTGTTGTTCTCGAAAATCGGCACCGCGACGGTACGGACGTTTTCAGGGTACATTTCCCGGCCGGAGTAGCCGGCGATGGCCCCGTCCGCCCCGCAGCCGGTGAGCAGGGCGACCGCCCCGAGCGAGATGGCGAGACACAGCATGTGGCGAAGTGCGGTCATTCTGGCTCCGTGGCTTCGCCGGGGGCGGGGCCGTCAACGGATTCGCCCGGCACCGCTTCGGCGGCGGGCATGTCCTGCCGCCGTTCGCGGAACAGGTCCGGGTCGAGTGTCCGCAGCCGCTCCAGCGCCGTGTGGGCGGCGGCCGACTTCGGGTCGTCCCGGATCACCCGGCTGTACATGTACGTCGCGCTGACCCGCATGTCCCGCTGATCGTACCACTGGGCGACTTCGAGGGCCTTGTCGGCCAGGGACGCGTCGATCCGCGTCATCAGGGCCCGCCCGCCGACCTGCTCGGAACTGGCCGGGTATTGCCGGTCGAAAGTTTCGAGTCGTTCGCGGGCTTCCATCAGGCCGGTTGCGTCAAAACGCGGACCTTTGAATGTGGCGAGGTTCGCCTGAATCTGCCGCAGCAGCGCGTGCTCGCGCCATTGGCTTTCGGGGTAGTTCTCGAGAAACAGGCCGTACGCCTCGGCGGCGAGCCCCATCTCCGAGCGGCGGAAATAGAAGTCCGCCAGTTCGATTCCAGCCCGCTCGGCGAGGGCGCTGCCGGGGGCTCGCTCCTGGATGCGGATCAGCAGTTCCTCCGCTTCGCCCGCGGCGGGAAGAATCCGCATGCCCCACAACTTTCGCTTCACCTTGTTGCCGAAGGCCTCGGCGATCTTGAATTCCTGTTCCAGCGCCTCGTTGAACTGCGGCGAGCCGGGGAAAGCGCGGATCACGTACTCATAGTCGAACAACGCCTTGTAATAATTCTTCTGCCCGGCCTTCGCGTTGGCCCGAAGCAGGTACGCCTCGGCCCGCATCGGATGGTTCGGATACTTCTTCACCCACTTGTTGACCAGCCCGATCGCGTCCCCGTACTCCTCCGCCGCGATCGCCTGGCGGATCGGGTGAAGCTGTCCCTCCGGCGTGTTCAGGTCCGGCTCGGCGACTTTCCGCAGCCCTTCATCGGTGAGCTGATACTCTTCCGCCGCGGGCGCCGCAGTGGCCGTCCCGCCGATGATCACCGCCGCAAGCAGCGACCAGGTCCAACGGGCTGAATAGAACTCGATGTATCGCGCAGCACGCATGGCCAGATGATAAATCCTTCACGTCGCAGGGGCAATGCGGGGCGGGGAATGCCGGGCCGCGCCAATACGTCGCGGTGGATCACGATGCCGCGCCGGGATTACTCCGGCTCGGCATACAGGTATTGTGTCGGGATACGTTCCCGGTCGCGGCTGAATGAGTCCCAGTTGAGACTGCACGCGGGTTTGTCGCTGGAAGTCCGGTACTCCAACCGCACCCGCACCCGTTCACCGGGGGTCATCGCCATCGGCTCGGACTCGTAGCGGCCTTCCTTTCCATCCCATTCGTCGACGATCAGTTCCCCGTCGATCCAGAGCCGGGCGCCGCCCCGGGCATAGACAGAGAACACGAACTGCTCGGCGAGGTGCGGCTCAATCCAGCCCGTCCATCGCACGGAGAAATTGGTCTCCTGTTCGATCGAGAAATCATGCATCGGTCCCCATCCGCTGTCGATCACGCCGCCGCCCTGGACGCTGAACGCAATCCGCCGATCCGTGGTACGCAGCGCCGGTTCGCCTTCCAGGCGGGGGCTAGCGTAGTAGACGGCGGCCAGCCCGCCGCCCTCGGCCTGCGCGTGCGGCGGGGCGCCGCGGACCGTCAGGGTCGCGCTGCCTCGGGCCCAGCCGTCCCACCCGTCGATCTCGTAGACGGGCACGGAGTTGCGACCCTGGGCAAACCAGAACACGCGGCCATCACGCGTGGTGATCACGCGTCCCCCCGCCGTGTTGTCGGAGGTGGTGATCGCGTAGTCGCCGCCGGGAACCTTCCACCAGTGATAGACGATCTCCGGCAGCCCGTCGTCCACGCGGCGGTCGAAGAACTGACCGGCATAGAGACCATCCCGGGTCCACACCATGGCCGGGTTCTCCACCTTGTCGGCGAGGATGACGGTCTTCGCGGTCTCGCCGATGATGCTGATGGGCACGTGGATCTGTCCGGGCGGGGTGGCTCCGGGATCGGCCAGCCCGCCGTGAATGGCGTGCCGGCCGACCGACCATTCGTATTGTCCGTCGGGGTTCCACTTGACCAGCCGCGTACTGCCGGTCCAGCGCGTCGGCCACTTGTCGCCATGCACGTCGCCCAGCTCGTCGCCCCGGGTGGAATAGCCCGCGTAGAGATTGCCTTCCGCGTCCTGGTAGGCAATGTTGCCCCCCCGGCCGTTGGTAGCGCTCGCGCCCCGCCGGGCGTCCACCTGCGCGATCACCTGCGCTGCCTCGATCTCCCAGTCCGGCAAGTTCCCGTCCCACCGGGCAGCGTTTCTCACCACGTCGACGATCGTGGCGCCCGCGTCGTTGCGGTACGCGCGTTGCTGCAGTAGATCGAAGTCCTCATCCACCCAACTGCTTCGGAGTCTGTTGTTGGAAAAAGCGAATTCTTCGGGCTGCGGCTGTCCGTCCCGGTTCTCGTCGCGCCACCGGAAGAACCGACGGGACGGTACGTCCTCCACGTGCTTGTTCAGGTGCTCACCAACCCGTCCGCAAACCAGCCAGGGCTCCAGCCGGCCGTCTCGGTGGACGAGCACCTGGGGGGAACCTTCGGTTACGAGGTAGGTCCGACCGTTGTGAGTCAGCGGTCGCCAGTGGGCGCTGTGACCGGGCGGATGAGAGACCAGCCCGTCGGCCAGCGACTCCACATCATGGGTCTCCAGCACCTGCCAGTCGCCCGTGTCGTAGTCGAGCTCGGCCAGGACCAGCCATCCGCTGCCGGCGTTGTACCAGATTCTGCCGGGATCATCGGGCTCCGGCTGCGCCCAGTTGTAATAGGGCACGCCGCCAACCCACTGCTGAAGAATCGTCCCGTCGCGAGCGACGTGCACGACCCGGCGGGGAGCGATACGGGGTTCGGTGACGTAGAACCCTCCGGTTCCGTCCGCCTCGATGTCGGCCGCTCCCCGATAGTCGCTCGGGTCATAAGGTCCCTGCCTCCGACCACCGGCCCGGCCGTAGGTGCGAAGCAGTTCCCCCGCGCGGGAGAAGCGTTTGATCTGGTCCCCGCCTCGCTGGAATCCTTTTTCTGATTCGTCGCGGTCAATGATGAGAAACTGGTCGTGCGCCGGATCGAGAGCCACCCGCTCGGGATCGGTCAAGCCGTCGAACACCACCGTGATCTCTCCGTCCCGCGCGACCGTAACGAGACGGTCCCGTGAAAGGACGTAGGCCTCGCCCCGAGGACCGATCGCCACGCCGCGGGGGTCGGCCACGCCGGCCCGGTTCTCGACCGTTCCGTTTTTGCCCAACCACATCACCTCGTCGTGCTCGCGATAACTGACAAGGCGCACCGCGCCGTTGTCAGCGACATCGCGGGCCGCGAAATCGATCAGGTGGAAGTCGTACACGGGTTCCCCGGTGCCGTACCTGGCCTCGTCGTCGCGGCTTCCATCAGGGTGGAGCAGGTCCCACGATCCCCTTTTTTCGCCCGACGCCGGATCAAGCCGGTAAAGATCACCATCCTGCAGCAGGCCGTAGAGGTAGCCGTCCGCGACCGCCATGGCGAGGGGCCCCTTCCACGGTTCAAGCCACTCTTTCCGGGTCCAGATTCTCTCGCGTCCGTCCAGGGACTGCTTGATGATGTTCCGGGCCGTCTCTCCGGAAGTGGTGGCGACATACATCGCTTCCCCGTCGATGGCGACGGACGCCGGCCCGGCGAAATTCCCGACCCACGGGCCATAGGGCGTGTTGCCCGGCGAGATTCCCAAGCTGGTCACATACCGGGCGCGGAACCCGGGCGTCGCCAGCACGCGCACGGTGTAATCGCCCGGCGACTGGGGTTCGCCGTATCGCCCCAGCCCGTCCCAACTCACGCGGTGGCGGCCCGGCTCCAGTCGCTCGCCCCGCAGCAACGTACGCACCAGAACCCCCTGCGCGTTGTAGACGGCAACGGAAACCTGGCCGGCGCGATCGATCGTAAAACCAATCTCCAGCCGTCCCGGCCTCTGCTGCTCACCAATTTCAATCGGGATGGCGTCCTCGGCGGCGACCGTCCCCGTCAACAGCAGGGCGTGGATGAGCAGAACGGACGCAAGGGACGGTGCCCTGTGCAGCGTATGCCGAAGGGTCTGAAACACTGGAAAGAGTCTCCTTTCTGATGGAGTAAGACAACCGACTCGCTTCCAAGATGCGGGCGATCGGACTGGTGACCGGATGAGTATCGCCCGCGGGCGCGCCTGACGTCAAGGGGGCTGGGCGTTCCGCGATCCGGCGATCCCAAGCCGGACCGGAGCGTCAGCGGAGGTCCGGATGGCGCCGCGCCGCCTCGCCCGGCCGCACCGGCCGACGTCTGTCTCCCCACGCGGCCGAATCCCGGCCAAGGCCGCCGCTCGCTGTCGCTCGCGTCGTCCCTGACCGGGCCTGCTCCCACTTCGTCGCTTCCGTCGTCCGCCCTCGCCAGCCGCGCGCCGGGCCGTTATGCTCGTTGGTTTTCCCACCTGCGAGGAGGCCTCCCATGGCCGACGCCCGGCACATCCTCATCGTACACAGCGATCAGCATCGCTACGACTGCGTGGCGGCAAACGGCCATCCGCAGCTTCGCACGCCGGCGATGGATCGGCTGGCGGGCGAGGGCGTCAACTTCACCCATGCCTACACGCCGACGCCGATCTGCTCACCCGCGCGGGCGTCGCTGGTGACCGGTCGCTGGCCCACGCAGCACGGGTGCATCAACATCCCCGGCACGGAGTCTTATCACCCCGGCGCTGCCGCCGGGAACCTGTGGGGCATGCTGCACGAGGCCGGCTACCAGGTCGGCCACGTGGGCAAGTACCACGCGGAACTGCCCGGCACCCCGCGGGATTACGGGGCGGATGATTACATCGCCCCCGGCGCGTATCCCGCCTGGCGCGAAGGCCTTGGCCTGCCGGCCTACGAGCCGATGCGAAATGGCTGGTTCGGCTGTGTCGACGCGGCGCCTGCCGAACAATCACGGCTCCACTGGCAGGCGGACCGCACGATCGATCTGCTGCGGAAGTCCCACGCCGACGGCCCTTCTTCCTGCGCTGGGACCCGCCCGAGCCGCACCTGCCCTGCGTGCCGGTCGAGCCGTACGCGTCGATGTACCCGTCGGCGTCGATCGCGCCCTGGCCGAGTTTCCCGGACGAGCTGGCCGGCAAGCCCTTCGCCCAGGCGCAGGTGCGGCGGAACTGGAAGCTCGCGCACTGGACATGGGACGACTGGGCGCCGGTGGTCAGCCGCTACCTCGCGGTGATCACCGAGCTCGACGCCAATCTCGGCCGAGTGCTCGAGACGCTCGACGAGCTGGGCCTCGCCGACGACACGCTGGTGATCTACACCACCGACCACGGCGATATGTGTGGCGGTCACGGAATGATGGACAAGCACTTCAACATGTATGATGACATCGTCCGCGTGCCGATGATGATGCGCTGGCCGGGGCGCGTGCCCGCCGGGGGGGCCTGCGACGCCTTCGTGATCCACGAGCTGGACATGGCCACGACCGTTTGCGAGGCTGCGGGGCTGGATGTGCCGGAGACGTTCGAGGGGCGCTCGCTGACCGCGATGGTCAGCGGTGACGACCCCGAGCCGCGCACCGAGGCCTACTCGATGTACCAGGGCGCGCAGCAGGGGCTTTACTCGTGCCGGATGGTCCGCGATCACGAATGGAAGTACGTGTTCAATCCGAGCGCGGTGGACGAGTTGTATCACCTGCCGAGCGACCCGGGCGAACTGCGCAATCGCATCGACGACCCGGCCGCGGCTGAGGAACTGAAGCGATTGCGCGGGCGGATGCTGACGAACATGCAGGCGATCCGCGATCCGCTGTTGAACCCATGGATGCGAGCGCAACTGGAAACGGAGTGACATGAACGAACGTGAACCGGTCACCATCGGCATCGCCGGGCTCGGCGGCTATGCGGGCAACGTGCGGCAGTTCGTTCTTCAGGCCGCGGGGAGCGACCCGCGCTGGGGCGAGCCGCTGGTCAAGCTCGCCGCCGTGTGCGATGTCGATCCATGGGCGCATACCGAGGTCGTCGCCGAACTGCAGGCATCGGGCGTGAAGGTACTGGACAGCTTCGACGCCCTGCTCGCCGAGCCGGTCGAGGCGGTGTATCTGCCGCTGCCGATTCACCTGCATCGTCCGTTCGCCGAACGGGCCCTGGCCGCGGGCAAGGCGGTGGTGTGCGAAAAACCGGCCGCGGGATGCATTGACGACGTCGATGCGATGATCGCCGCCCGGGATCGCGCCGGACTTCCGCTGCTCATCGGGTTCCAGGATCTCTACGACACCGCGACGCTGGCGATCAAGCGGCGGCTGGTCGACGGGGTGATCGGGCCGCTCCGCCGGGCCGCGGTCACCGGCTGCTGGCCCCGGCCGGACAGCTACTACCAGCGCAACGACTGGGCCGGCGCCCTGCAGCGTCACGGCACATGGGTACTGGACAGCCCGGCCAACAACGCCCTGGCCCACTACGTCAACCTCGCCCTGTTCCTGCTCGGCCCGGAACCGCTGGCCATCGCCGAACCGACGCGCGTGGAAGCCGAACTTTATCGTGCGCGGCGGATCGAGAACTACGATACCTGCGCCATTCGCGCGACCACCGGGAGCGATACATCGCTGCTCGCGTTGCTGACCCACGCCTGCGCCCGGCAGATCGATGCCCGGATTGTGGTCGACGGCGAGAACGGACGGATGGTCTGGACCATGCACGACGGAGCGGCCTTCGAATCGGCCGCCGGGCAGACGATCGAGTCGATCCCGCCGGACGCGACCAAGCGGGTCAACATCGTCCGCAAGCTCGCCTCGATCGTGCGCGGCTACGACGAGCCGGACATCCCCGGCTGTCCCGTCGACCTCGCCCGCCCGCATGCGGTGGTGATCAGCGCCGCGTCGCAGGCCGTCGCGGTCGCCGACGTGCCCGCCTCGGAGATCGAACCCACCGACAAGGGCGCGCAGGCCGTCCCCGGCATCGAAAACGCCATCGTCCAATGCGCCGAGGCGCACCAGACGCTGGACGAATGCGGCCGATTCAACTGGACGACGCCGGCGACCGGCATCGACGTCCGCGGTTACGATCACTTCACAGGCCCGGCGGGCCAACCGTGAAATCGGTGACTGCGCGGCGCCGCGGCCCGGCTCGAAACGAAGTGAAAAGCCGGCGGTGCGTCACAACGTACGAAATCGGCGTCCGTTTACTCTGCCAGGCCGAGCGACGCGAAATCCCAGTCGTCGAGCGGGGTGAGAGGCGTGGGATCGAGTTCGAAGGCGGTGCCGAAGGGGGCGTCGACGATGCTGTCGAGATCGATCGCGCCGTCGCGAACGTGCAGGGCGACGAACCCGGCCTCGTGACGATGATATACGTCGCCGTGAGCGTCCAGCATCTGCTGCTGCACGTCGTCGGCCCACATGCTCAACCCACGGTAGTAATGCTGGGCGTTGCGTTCGGTGTGCGTGATGCCGAGCGCGGCGGCGACGGCGAGATCGGCCTGCAGCGAGATCGGCCCGATGCAGTTCAGGTCCTCGCTGCTGATCACGTACCGGCCCGCCGGATCGGACCGGCGGCGATGCTCGACCAGGCACGCGTTGGCCACGCCCTTGAACACGCCCTTGCAGTTCTTGTGGCTCACCCCGGCGTATCCGCCACGCAGGGCTCGCGGCAAGGCATCCAGCGGACCACCGGATTCGTCAATGATGATCGGCGGACGGTGCGGCCACTCGCTCAGCCGCTCGATCGCATCCGCGCTCAGCGCCGCCTTGCGATGCAGCGGCTGCTCGACAAACAGCAACCGCGACATGAACGGAGCGATCCGCGGTTCATGCTGCAGCTTCTCCCACAACTCGATGAAGGGCTCGACGTCGGTGTACTGTTCGTTGCCGTCGAGGGTGAACGCGTACTGCTCGCAGTGCTCGTCCAACACCGCGGCAAGCCGCGTCAGCCGTTCGACATCCTGGTCGACATCGCCCCGGACCTTGATCTTGAATCGCTTGAGCCCGTAGTGTCGGATCGACGCCTCGAGCGACTGGGGCAGGCCGTCGTCGAGGCGCTCGCCGTCGGGGATGTCGCCGTCGGTGAGCGGGTCGCCGAGGCCGACGGTGTGGCGGAGCAGGATCGACCGCACCGGCTCTTCGGGCAGGAAGTCGGCGGGCGCCTTACCGTCCAGCTCGCCGTGCATTTTGCCGAGATTGATTCCGAACGCGTTGCTGCGAAGGGCGGCCGCGAAGGGCTGATCCATCGCGCGACATACCGCATCGATGACCGCCCGTTCGACCATGCTCACGCCGAACCCCCACAGGAGCGGCGGGTAGGCGCGACGGGCGGCCCGGCGCTGCTCGTCGTAAATGCGAGCCCAGAGCGAGAACGCGGTGTCGGCCGAATGGGCCGTCTCGGCGAAAGCACAGGCCGAGAGGATCACCTTGATCATGTCCGAGATCTCGTGCTCGAACGTGGCGTCGGGATTCTTGGTGAACCACTTCGGCGGCAGATGATCCGCCGCCCAGCCGACCGTGGTCCGGCCGTCTACCTCCAGGGTCGCCCGGAGCACGAAATGCGGCACGACCTTCAGCTTGGCGATGCCGTAGTGGAACGGCATTCGCGTGTGAGCGTTGACGATGTACGCGTCGGTCTGTTTGACGGCAACGGTCATGGGGCCTGCCTGCTGAGGGTTACGCGATTCCCGGCACGGTCAGCTCACCTCGACGGGCTCGCCCTTCCGTCCGGACGCGATGATCGCATCGTTGATCTGCTGCACGATAAGGGCCTTCTCCAGGGTCGTTGTCGGCTCGCGCCGGTCGCGGATCGCCGCGGCGAAGTCCTGCACCGGGAAGTTGTGCTGGATGGCGCCTTCGAACTCGCCTTCGTACACCACGTGGCTCTTCACGCCCGCATCCGCGTTCAGTTCGTCGTGCCAGACGAGCTCGCCGGACGCGCCGGTCATGTTCAGCCGCAGCGCGCCCTTCTCGCCGATGATCTGCCACGCCGACTCGCCGCGGATCGGCATGTACTCGCCGCGCTCCACGTGGAGCATCGTGCCGTCCTCGCAGCCGATCAGGGCGGTGAAGTGCGTCTCGGCATCGCTCGACGGATCGATGTGCGACGCGATGGTTTCGGGGATCGTCCACCACTTCGCGAACACGGTCTTCGGTGTCAGGGACCAGCCGATGATCCCAAGCAGGGTGTCGAGATCGTACACGCCCCAGTTGCACATGATGCCGCCGCCGTTGAGGTCGCGCCGCAGTCGCCAGATCGGCCGGGCCTTCTCCGGCTGAGCCCCTGCCGCGCCGAAGCAGCGGAAGAACACCTCCCGCAACTTCCCGAGCTTGCCCGAGGCGAACAGCTCGCGGGCCGCCTGGATCGACGGATAGGCATGGAATCGCGACGAGCAGCACGCCGCGGTCAGATCGCCCCGGGCGTCGATCAACTTCCGCACTTCGTCGACGTTCATCGCCACGGGCTTCTCGGTCAACACGTGCTTGCCGCGGTCGAAGGCGTGCATCGCCAGGTCGAATCGGCCGCACGTGGGCAGGGCAAGGACGACGGCTTCGACGTGGTCATCGTCGATCAGCTCGTCGCCTTCGCGGAAGGTCTTCACGCCGGGATACGCCTCGGCAGTGGTGTTCCGCACGTCCTCGCGCTGATCGGCGATGGCGGTGAGTTCGATTCCGTCGTCCGCGGCGGCGCCGTGGAGGTGGCGCTGGCCGATCACGCCGCAGCCGATGATGCCGAGTTTGACTTTGCTCATAAAGGTCTCGCAATGGTTCCAGGGTCGGTGGCGACAAGGTAGTGGGCAGGGCTTTGGGTGGCAAGGCCGGGCGCGTCCTCGCGTCAGCGAGACGCGGCGGATAGCGCTGCGAGCCCTCGCACTCGCTGAAGCGAGGCGGGCCGGACGCTCTATATTCCCCGCCCTCGCACTCGCTGAAGCGAGGCGAGCCGGGCGCTTTCTATCCTCGCCCTCGCTGAAGCGAGGCGGGCCGGGTCGCCGGGTCGCTTGACGGGGGGTGCGGCAGACCGCACAGTACTCACCGACCATCTTCTCGATCAGGGGTAAGGGCTCCACAGTGGCCGATCAGCCGAAGATCAAATGCGAAGCGTGCGGCAAGGAGTACAGGTGGAAGCGGGAATACGCCGGGCGCAAGGTGAAGTGCACGTGTGGGCAGGTGATGGTGATGCCCGACGCCCCGCCGGGCGTGGACGAACCGGAGCCGCAGACCTTCGAACTGGAAGAAGCCGATGCCCCGGCGGGCGGGCCGCAAGCTGCCGCCGGCGATGGCGACGCGGCGTGTCCTTCCTGCGGCGCCGCGATGGCCACAGGCGCGGTGCTCTGCGTTGAGTGCGGCTACAACACGCAGACGGGTCAGAAGCTGGACGTGTCGGTCAGTTCCGAGCCGGCGAAGGAACGCCGCTCCCCCGCCCAGCCACCCGGCGCGATCACCGAGGATGCTCGGGCCCGGGCCGACGCCGAAGAAGAAGAAGCCCGCCGCCGCGAGACCTTCGGCGACGCGAACACGCCCTTGACCGAGTGGGTCTATCCGCTGATCACGATCGGGGTCGGCTTCGCGGGCAGCGTGATCATCGCCATGCTCTTCACCGGCGCCCGAGGCGTGGTCGGAGCAGTGGTCTACCGCGTGATCAGTCTGCCGGTCAGCGTGGGTTTCTCCCTGCTCGGCTGCCTGATCGTGGTGAAATTGCTGGGCATGTCCTTCGGCCCGCTGGTCTCGGCACTGGTGAAGCTGGCCGCGGTGACCATCGGATCGGCGTTCGTCACGCAGCTTACCACCATGACCCTCGCGCCCCTGGTGGGGTGCTTCTCCGGGTTCGTCGGGCCGCTGTTCGGCTTCTTCGCCTCTATGGGCTTTCTGAGCTGGTTCTTTGATCTCGATATGTTCGAGGCGATCATCACCGCGGTGGTGATCGAGATGCTCAAGTTCGCCGCGTTCTCGCTGGTGGCGCTGACGATCATGACGTTCCTGTTCTGAGCAACCAACAGCAAACCGGACCCCCGCGCATGCGAAGGTCCGGCTTCGTGTTTCCGTTGGATGACCGCCGCCCAGTCCGCCACGCGCTTCACTCGCACGCGCGGGGCGAGACCAAAATTCTTCCGCGATCTCCGCGCCTCGGCGGCGGGTGTGCTGGCGCTTACTCCGGCAGCTCGAGGAACACGAAGCGTTTGACCTCGTCCTGCAGGACGTACAGCCGCACGCCGTCTTCGAGGTCGGCGTCTTCGAAAGCGTCGGACAGGTCGTTCAGGTCCTCGATGGTTTCACCGCCAACCTTGAGGATCACGGCGCCCGGTCGCAGACCTTCCTGGTAGGCGATGCTGCCGGGCCGGACTTCCTTGATCACCACGCCTTCGTCGAGGTTGATGCCCAGACGGTCGACGAGTTCATCGGTGAGCGTGGTCACGTCTTCGATGCCGAGCTTGCGGAGCGGTTCGAGCTTATCCGGCTCGACGGGCTGGTCCGGCTGGCCGGGCAGCATCCGTCGCAGACCGGGCCCGGCGAGCTCGGCCGGCTGCTCGGCGAGGGCCACGTCCACGGTCTTGTAATCGCCTTGGCGGAAGATTCGCACCTCGACGGTCTCGTCCGGTCGGAAGCCGGCGATGACGCGGCGAAGCTCGCCCGCCGTCCGCACCTCGTCGCCGTTGACCGAGACGATGATGTCGCCGGCCCGGAGGCCGGCTTTGTCCGCCGGGCTGCCGGCGATCACGTCGTTGACCAGCACGCCGTCGCCTTCGTAGCCGAAGGTACGGCCGAGCTTCTCGGTCACATCCTCGATGTAGACGCCGAGGTAGCCGCGGCTGACCTTGCCGCGATTGATCAACTGCTCGACGACTTCCCGGACCATCTTGGCGGGAATGGCGAATCCGAGACC
>CAYFQS010000021.1:0-19515 GCA_964345245.1 uncultured Planctomycetaceae bacterium
GGAAGGGCTATGACCGCCTGCTCGACAGCGCGGTGGCGATCAAGCAGATCGCCACCAGCCAGGAAACCGACGAATCGTTCCGCGAGCGGTTTCGGGCCGAGGCCGCGATGCTCAAACGCGTGGCCGGCGAAAGTCGCCATCTCGTCGACATCCGAGAGGTGATCGACGACGCGCGCGGCCTATTCATCGTGATGGAGTATGTGGACGGCCCGTCGCTGGAGCAGGCCCTGGCTCAGCTCAACGAGCCGATGGACCAGCGCCAGGCCCTGCGGCTGATGATGCAGATCGCCAACGCCCTCGACGCGATTCACCGGGCGGGCGTCATCCACCGGGATCTCAAGCCGTCCAACGTCCTGCTGACCAGCGACGGTGAGGTGAAGGTGTGCGATTTCGGTCTTGCCACCTTGGAAGCGGAGCAGGAGGCGATGCAGCTCGGCTCGGCCCGCTACATGGCGCCGGAGCTGTTCACCGACGAGCCGGTCGATGTTCGGGCCGACATCTACTCGCTGGGCATGATCGCCTATGAGATGCTGGCCGGTCGGCCTGCGTTCGAGCAGGCCTTCCGCACAATCCTGCGCGATCAGCGTCACCAGGCGCTGCGCTGGATGAAGTGGCACACGAACAGCCGGGCCGCGGCTCCGCCGCTGCACGAGATCAACGAGAACGTGCCCGAGATTCTTTCGGAACTCGTCGCCCGGCTCATGGCCAAGGATCGCGACGCGCGGATTCCGTCGGCCGACGTGGCCGTCGACGCCGTGCGCCGCCATTTCATGGGCAAGGCGGCGAAGGCGGGGATCAAGAAGACCGGCCCGCAGGCCCCGACGACCAGGCCCGAGGGCGACCCGTCGGTCCCCAGCGATCAGCCCACCGCGACGCTGCCCAGCCGAGGCAAGGCGGTGCCGGTGCTCATCGGCATGAGCGTGTTCTGGGTGATCGTGATCGCGGGGTTGCTTTGGTACTTCTACGTGCACAAGCCGGCGGAGGCCGAGCAGGCGCGACGGGCGCAGGCGCGGCAGATGTATGAGGAAGCGAGCGATCAGCTTCGCGATGAGAACTGGGCCGGCGCGAAGGCGGGCTTCACGCAGCTCGCCGAGCGATTCGGGGTGCAGAGCGAACTCGGCCGGCAAAGCAAGGCCCGCGCGTTGGTCGCCGAGGGTCGCATCGCCCAGAACGAGGCCGACGACCTGCTCGCCGGCGGGAACTTCGGCGGGGCCCAGGCGGCGTATGAGCAGGCCCGGAACCTCTTCCGCGAGGCGGACGATCTCGGCGTGCTCGAACCGCAGAACATGCAGCGGCTGCTACGCGAGGCCCGCAATCGCGCCGCCTTCGCCACCGAGGCGGCGGAACTCGATCGGCTGATCTCGGAAGGTGAGTTCGCCATCGCCCGCCGCAAGCTGCGCGATCTTCGCGAGGTTGACCTGACCAAGCTGGAGCGAGAGAAGCTCGGGGACCTGAGCAACCGCCTCGAAGGCCAGGAGAACCAGCTCGAGATTGAGGCCATCGCCCGCCGGGCCGACCAACTCATCGCGGACGGCAAGCTGGACGAAGCGCTGGCGGCGTTGACCGAGGGCCTGCAACAGTTCGCCGCCGCCACCCGCCTCCGAGATCGCAAACGCGAGGTCGAGCAGGAGATCAACTACCAGACGTCGCTGAAGACGGGCAAGGCGGCGGAAGAGGCGGGCGACCTCGACCGGGCGATTACCGCGTATTCACGGGCGAACCGCATCCGCCCGGCGGAACTGATCCAGAAGCGGATCAATCGGCTGAAGGGCGAACAGGAATACCAGGCCGGCCTCCGGCTGCTGGAGCAGGGGCGTTTCGGCGAGGCGGCGGATCGCTTCACCGCCGCACTCGGGTTCAATCCCGAGCATGCCGCGGCGAAGTCCCGGCTGGAGGAGATGAAGGTCGCCGACCAGGCGGATTCATTCATCCAGGCCGCGGACCGCGCCTTCTCCGCCGGCGATTTCCAGACCGCGATCAAGCAGTACGAAAACGCCGGCGAACTGGCGGGCATGTCCCTCGTTTCGGACAAGCTCGACCGCGCTCGACTTCGCTACGGCACCCAGCAGGCCCAGGAGGCGATGGCACGGTGGGATCTCGAGACGGCCAGGCAGGCCCTCGACGAAGCGATGCGCATCAGTCCCGATGATCCGCTGGTCAACCGTCTCAGCGAGGACCTTGCCCTGCGCCAGCAGTACCAGCAGTATCTCGCGGTCGGCGACGAGGCGCGGGAGGAGAGCCGCTTCGGCGACGCCATCGCCGAGTACCGTAAGGCGCGCGATCTGATCAAGGGCACCGACATCGATCCGGAAGAGGTGGACAGGCGCCTCGCCGACACCGAGTACGACAGTCTCATCGCCCGCGCCCGCTCGGCGATGCAGGTACAGCAGTGGGACATCGCCAAGGCGTTTCTGATCACCGCCGGTCGCAAGCGGGATACCGAGGAAGTGCGCAAACTCCTCGCCGAGGTCGACGCCCATGCCCAGGAATAGGCCGCTGAAATCCCGGCCTTCGTGCAAGCTCGCCCCAGCGCGCGCGCCGCGGCGCGAGCGGGGCGTGGTGGTCATCATCGTCCTCATCGCGCTGATGCTGCTGGTCGGGCTGGTCCTCTGGGTGATCAACCTCGGGGGCCAGGTCAACCGGCGGGTGCAGGTGCAGCACGCCGCGGATGCCGCGGCCCAGGCCGGGGCCGGCTGGGTCGCCCGCTCGCTCAACACCGTTTCGTCCAACAACGTGGCCATGGCCCGCTACCTCGCGGTGGTGAACATCATGGACGCGATGCCGCAGACCGTGCAGTTCACCCGCATCGATCAGCGAACGTTCCGCGACCGGCTTGACGTGCAGCTTTCGTCGGGGGTGGGCAGCTCGCCGCGCAATCTCGTCTCGACCATGGAGGACGAATGGTCTGACATGCTCGACGAACTCGACGAAGAGGTGGAGCAGCTCGAGCCGGTCGCCGAAATGTTCGCCGGCTATGACGTTTCGGAACTGACCCACTACAACGGCGGTTACGGCGGTCTGTGGCGGGCGATGGCGGCGCTCGACGGGAAAAACCAAGCCATGATGGACAACCTCGGCGAGCTGACGCAGCTCACCGCCGAGCGGGCGGCGATGGCGAACCTGGATGATGAACGGTCGGCGGCGCTGCTGCTGCCGGTCGCGGCCGAGGTGCCGCACACGCGCGGGGAGTTCGAGGATTTCCGTCGGCCGGTGATGATGGGCCAACTCCCGGAAGACATCGATGACACGGTCGAAAACCGCGGGCCGTACGATGCGGTGTTCGGCTGGCGCGACCTGCGGTCGCGCCGCACCGGCGGGCAATGGCAGGCCGGCGGCAGCCAGGTCGCCGGCGGCGGACGCGGGGCCGTGCCCATCGGCAGCGGGGCCAGCAGCTCCGGCGGGCGATGGGTCGGCGGCGATGTCGAGATCATCGGCTATTCGACCTACGGTCCGTATGAATGGCTGCTGCGCCGGGCACGCCGTTTCCGACACGACCACCTGCAATACAGCATCTTCGACAGCTACCTTCAGCGGCTTTCGATGGCGAAGGTTCGCATGCTCTGGCCGGACGAAGGCCGCGAGCCCCGTGAGGTCTATCACCCCGAATGGATCAGCGATTTCCCGGAGGCCGCCGCGACCGCCGAGGCGGGACAACCGACGATCCGAGAGACCGCGTTCTTTGTGTTCGAGATCAAGAGCCGCTATCCCGTGGATCACCCGCAGTTCATGTCGCCCGGCTCCTGGGCCCTGGTCGCGGAGCATCGGCTGAATCCCCGCATCGCCCGCGTGAGCGGCTGGCACGATCCGCGGACCTGGAGTGTGGAGCAGGTCGCCGAGTACGTCTGGCGGGATGAGTGGGAGTACACCGTCAATTTCGACGCTGAGCTCGGCGTCAGCCCGCAGGTCAACTCCGATGGCTCCATGGAGCCGCAGCCGGTCTATCGGGTCGATCACTTCGCCTTCGCCGGGATCAACGTCGGCGATCCGGTCGAGATATCGAATCCATATTTCGGGTTCAACCCCTCGGCGAGCAATGCCCCGGCCCCGATGAATCTCGACTCGAATCTCGTCGCTGACAACGAAGCGAGTCGGCGGGATCACCTGACCTTCCTCGCCGTGGTTCGTCACGACGACCAGGCCACGAGCTGGCGGGGGCGGGTCGAGGGCGGCAAGCCGTACCCGAACGTGGTCGCCATCGCCCAGGCCAAGGTGTTCAACAATCACTCGTGGGACGCGTGGACGCAGATGTGGCATGCCCGGCTCGAACCCGTGACCGGCTACGATGACTGGATGGTCACCATGACCGACGGGATCGAGCGGCTGGATGATTCGCCGGTCGTGACCATCCAGGAAGCCGAGGGGATGCACGATTACCTGCTCAGCTTACGAACGCTGGCCCCGGTCGCTTTGACGCACTGATGATCAACGAGATGCGTGACAGATCGTGTTCGTCGCGCCGCCGCCTCGGGGCGGTGATGAGCGAGATGGTGCTCGTCATGCCGCTGCTCGTGGCGTTTATCGCGTTTCTGTTTTTCTTCGGCCGCGGCGTCGTGCGGGTGCAGCACACGTCGGTCATGGCGAGGTACGAAACCTGGCGGCAGGTGACGCAGGGCCACGGGCCGTACGCCGACGGCGCCACCGGGCACGCGCTGCTGAACGAGTCGTTCTTCGCCGGCAACGCCGACCTTATCGAGGCGCGGATCGCCGACAACGCGATGCCGGATGACACCTACGAGGAACTGGCCCGCTTTGCCGAGGACATCTCGCCGGACGCGGCGACGCTGACCGAGGTTTTCCTGTATCGGCCGCCGGGACGGGACGTCCGCCTGCCGACCGGTCGCCGGCTCGTGTTCGCCGTGGACCATGACGAGCCGATCCCGGTCTGGCAACCGCTGGAAGGGGCGATCGTGCGAGGCCACGTGCGCCTCGGACGGGAGTGGAAGTTCGTCAACGACCCCGACGCCGGGCCGGACACCTGGCGCGGCAACCGCGGACGGTTCGGCCCGCACCTGCAGCGGGCAGTCCGCGACGTGCCCGAGTGGTATCTCCTCGACCTCGACGAAGTGCTCGACAACCTCGACAACGACACCGGCTATGAATACGGCGACAGCTCCGCCGGCCACCAGCACCCCCCGAACGACAACGTCGCCGGCCACATCCGCCGCACCTATCTCCACCTCCCGTCCTACCGCGGTCCGATCATTCAGCGGTAGCAATGCTCAACCGCTGAGCAAGGCAGCCGGAGCTCGGCGGGCCGGGTGGGCTATAAGTCTGAACCGTCGTCCGCGGCTCGCAGGTTCAGGTGATACTCGAGCATCGCGTCGATGTCCGCCGCCGTCGGGTCGAGCCCCGACTTGTCGATCATCATCTCCTCGATGACCCGGCGCAGCTCATCGCCCTGGTAGCGGAACGGTCGGGCGTAGAAGGCGCCTTCGGGGCCGTGGCAACGCGCGCAGTGTTCGCCGAACGTCGGTTCGGGCGGGAGCGTGATCTCGCGGTCTGATTCGGTCTGCCCCGGTCGTGGGCTTCCGGTCGGTGCGGTGGGCCCGGAGGCGGGCAATGTCCGGGGCGAATCATTCGAGGAGCTGCGGCCGTCCCGGTCGCCGTCGCAGCCGGCCAGTCCCAGCGCGAGGATCAGCACGAGCACCCTCATGGCTGGTCGGCCGTGTAACGAAGCCGATAGATGCGGTTGCCCCGGTCGTCGCTGAACAGCAGCGAACCGTCGGGCGCGACGACGACGTCCACGGGCCGGCCGAGCACGCGCTGGCCGTCGAGGAAGTCGACGTAGGTGAGCATGCCGTAGGGCTTGCCATCATCGAAGAGCACGCGGGCCAGGCCATAGCCGACCTTACGCTCCCGGTTCCACGACCCGTGCATGGTCACGAACGCGTCGCCTCGGTAGGCGTCCGGGAACTGCTCGCCGGTGTAGAAGCACATCGCGTTGCAGGCCGAGTGGGCGGGCATGCCCCATTCGGGCACGACCGTGCGGTCGGCCAGGTCGATGATGTCGTCGCGATCCGTGTATTCGTACCGCGGCAACCTGTAGCCGACGATGAACGGGTGACCGTAGAACTCGCCTTCCCGGTAATGGTTCATCTCGTCGACGGGGTTGTAGTCCGTGATCGGCTGTTGTCCGCGCTGATCGCCGACGGGCCGGCCGAACCAGTCGCTGCCATGGTCCATGCCCCAGATTTCGTCCGTGCCGGGGCGGACGACAAGCTTCTCGGTGTTGCGGATGCCGGAGATGAACAGCGTCTTGTCGCCGCCTTCGAGGTCGTAGGACCAGATCTTCTGCCGGTCAGTGTCGGTTTCATCGTTGATGTTGCCCGAGTCGCCGATTGAGGTGTACAGCCGCCCGTTGTGGATCAGGATCGACCGCCACCAGTGCCCGCCGCGCGGCAGGTCGTCGAGCACGGTAACGACCTCGTCGGCCGTTCCATCGCCGTCGCGGTCGGACGCCCGGTGTACCGCGCCGGACTGGGTGAACCACAACGCACCGTCGTGGTAGAACAGCCCGTGGGCTGACCTGTAGCCGTTCACGTAGGTCGTCACCTGTTCATAGTAGCCGTCGCCGTCAGCATCGCGGCAGGCCTTGATCTGTCCCGCATTGGGCAGGGACACGTATAGCGTGTCGTCGGGGCCGAGTTCGAGAAAACGCGGGCTGTTCAACTCGCCCTGGGCGACGGTGAGTTCAAACCCGTCGCGCACGCTCACGCCGTCGGGCACGTCACGGTCCGCCGCGAGGACCGCGCCGCAAGCGCTGCAGACGATCAGTGCAAACCAGTAAGCTCGGTTGGGGTTCATGGTGGGAGAAGTGTAGCGCCATGTGGTGCAGAGATTCGGGGAGAGCCGGAAACGCCGGAGGGGCGGGTGGTCCTGGGGCCGATCCGGTGAACCGGACCGCGCCGCGTCGGCGGGGGCCGACGGATCGTGTGGCGTGGCGAGGGGCGTGGTTTCGAGTTCCGGGGCGGTCTCGGTGAGGCGGCCGACGCGGCGGAGCGTGGGGAACAGCCCGGTCCAGGCCAGGACGATCAGCAGCGTCCCCACGCCGCCGGACACGACGCTGACGACCGGTCCGAAGAGGTGCGCCACCGCGCCGCTTTCGAACCCGCCGAGTTCATTGGAGCTGCGGATGAACATGGCGTTGACCGCGGAGACGCGGCCGCGCATCGCGTTCGGCGTTGATAGCTGCACGAGGGTGTGGCGAAGTTGCTCGGCAGGTCGGCAGCGGCCGCAATGCGGTCGTTCGGCAGGTCAGCTCGACTGATCCCCACCACCGTGGGCACCGTTTGTCCTGCCGATGGGCAGGCGATGCACGCGCACGCTCTCGCTTGTGGCGGAGACAGCCGCACCCGCGTCGAGCTCAACGTGCGTCTGCCGGATCACGAGTTGGATCAACTCGGCGAGCCATTGGTGCTTCATCTTCTAGACCCTGAGTCGAATCACAGAGGGTCGGTCGGCTTGCGACTGGGCGAGCAGTCGATGGAAGTCCGAATCGAGACAGACGACAACCGATCCAGTTTGCCGGGCGTGCGTGAGCAGCGCCTGGTCACTTACGCCGCCCAGGCCGATGTCATAGACGTGCGATGCATCAATTCCGACGTTGCGGAGAACATCGGCCGAAACTTCGGCATCCCTTCGTCGAGCAGGTCTCTCATGATGCCGATCGCAGGGGCAGAGACCGGTCTTCCAGGTTCGCGCCCGCGTAAGCGAGGGCCTGGCGGATGTCCTCGTCTTCGAGTTGCGGGTAGTCCGCGAGCAGTTGGTCGCGCGTCGGATAGTCCGCCACGATGGCGAGGACGCGCCGAACCGTGATCCGCGTGCCCCGGACACATGGCTGGCCGTCGAGAATCCCGGGGTCGATCGTGATGCGGTCGAATTCGGCCATAGGGACGCGCCTTCGGATGCATTGTACACGTGGCCGGCCGAGTACACGTGGCCGGCCGAGACAACACGCTCTCTTGGGGCATCCGCATGCGGAGCGCTTCGAGACACCGTTGGGAAGACCCGGCCGACCGGGCGGTGGAGGGCCACACTCGACCGGAGCAGGGCGGCTGCGACACACGGTCTGCTTGAGGCCTTTGCCCGTGTCCGTCCGCCCGATGGGCAAACGATCCCCCGCATTCACCTGAATCGCCCCGGCCACCCCGGCGCGTTGGCGGTGAATTCGTACGCGTGCGACCTCAAGCGGCTCCGGGTGATTACCGTCGTGCGAACATTCGCGTTCAGAGTGGCGTTCGTTATACTGATCGCTTCGCTGGCAAGAGAGGAATTTCCGCGTATGGCCACCGCTCCCCAAGCCGCCGCGTCGGGCAAAGAGAAGTCCGGGCCGAGCATGACCCCCGTGGTCGTCGCCGCCGTGCTCGGGCTCGTCACCGTGGTCCTGACCAACATTTACATTACGCAGGTGAAGAAGCAGGTGGAGGGCGAGTCGTTCATCGTCTATCGCCTGCGCGCCTCGGTGGAACCGGGCGACAAGATCAAGCGCAACGACCTGGTCGAAGTCCGGGTGCCGGCCCAGTTCCAGGACACCTTCTCCAACCGCATTGACCCGGAGGGCCTGGACGCCTGGCTTCCCAAGCCGGTCAAGCGAGCCGCGGGCCAGAACGACATCCTGACCTTCGATCTCTACTCGCCGCCGTACGGCCAGGCGATCGACACCGAGATTCCGGAGGGCAAGGGCTGGGTCGCGCTGCCCCTGGACAACCGGAAGGTGACGGGGCTGCTGCGTCCGGGCATGTACGTCGACGTGACGGGCACGATCACGCTCCCGGGCCAGTTGCCGGAGACCATCGTGGTGATCGAGCGGGTGAAGGTGGTGGCCATCGGCAGCCGCACGGAAGAGGATTACGCGACCGGCCGTTCGTCGAGCTTCAGAAACGTCACCGTGCAGGTGCCCATCGATGATGCGATCGCGCTGGAGGAGTCGAGGCACCTGCTGGACAAGGACGAATTCGGCGTGATCGTCCGCCGGCCGAACGACCTGACCAACCTCAAGATTCCCGGCGGGGGCGTGAATCCCCGCCTCGAGGAGATGGCCCAGCCGCGCCGACGCTGATCCACCCCACGACCTGCCCGCCGGTTGACCATGGAATTCTGGCTTTACGATCAAAGCACCAACGTTCGGCAGACGCTCGACGTCGAGGGCGATCCCATTGTGATCGGCCGGGACCAGGGATGCGAGATCACGTTGCGCGGGGCGTTTGTCGCCCGCAGGCACGCGAAGATCAGCCGGCGGGGGAATCAGCTCTTCGTCGAACCGCTCGGCCGGTCGGCGGTGCGCGTGGCCGGCCGGGATGTCACCAAGGGCCAGGAGGTCCGGCTGGAGTTCGGCGACGAAATCCAGATCGCCCAGTACTCCCTCGCCCTCGTCCATCCCGGCGGCAAGCAGGAGCAGGAAGACAAGCAGCGGCAGCTTCAGCGCCGGCTCGTCGATTTCGAGCAGCAGGTCCACGCCGACCTGATCGAGCGGCTGAACCTGCGGGTCACGGGCCACATCAACAAGGCGGACGAGGCCTACGTCGCCCAGATCAACGAGCACATGCAGCGGATCATCGACGAGCGGGCCGGGCAGATCGACGCCGATCTGAGCCGCCACATGGTCCAGATGCACCTGCATCGGCTCGTGATCGCGGAGGTCGTGCGGCAATGCACGGGCAAGGTGCAGATGGAGTATCGCTCGGCGGAAACCGGCGGGCGGGAGCCGGCCCGGGAACAGGCGATCGGCGAGATCGTCAGCTCCATCGTCGACCTGATGCCCCTGCTGTTCGAGCCGGCCAGCGTGCAGGAAGACCTCGCTATCGCCGAGGACGCCTTCGAGGACCTCTTCGACCAGCACTACCAGTCGATGAGCGCGCCGCTGCGGAAATACATCGTGCGGCAGGTCGTGGCCAAAGACATCCAGGACACCATGTTCGGCCTCGGGCCGCTCCAGGACCTGTTGGAGATGGCCAACGTCAGCGAGATCATGGTCGTCGGCAAGGAAGACATCTACGTGGAGAAGAACGGCGTGATCCAGCCGACCACCCGCACCTTCTTCTCCGACGACGTGCTGATGAGCGTGATCGAGCGCATCCTCACGCCGGTCGGCCGGCGGGTCGACCAGTCCACGCCGCTCGTCGACGCGCGGCTGCCCGACGGCAGCCGGGTCAACATCATCATCCCCCCGCTGTCGCTCGTCGGACCGTGCATCACGATCCGCAAGTTCGCGTGGGTGCCGTTTACCATCGACGACCTCATCGAGCGCGGCACGCTGTCGGAACAGTCCGCGGCCTTCCTGCAGGGCTGCGTGGTCGGGCGAAAGAATATCGTCGTCTCCGGCGGCACGGCGTCGGGCAAGACGACGATGCTCAATACGCTCTCGGCGTTCTGTCACAGCGGCGAGCGCATCGTCACCATCGAGGAGAGCGCGGAATTGCAGTTGCCCCAGCCGCACGTGGTCGGCCTGGAGTCGCGGCCGGCCAACGTGGAAGGGCGGGGTGATTACACGATCCGCCAACTCGTCCGCAACGCCCTGCGGATGCGGCCGGACCGGATCATCGTCGGCGAGGTGCGCGGGCCCGAGGCGCTGGACATGCTCCAGGCGATGAACACCGGCCACGACGGGTCACTGTCCACCATCCACGCCAACACACCCGTCGACACAATGACGCGGCTCGAGACGATGGTCATGATGGCCATCGACATGCCGGTGAGGGCGATCCGCGATCAGATCGTCTCGGCGATCGACCTGATCGTGCAGATTCGGCGCTTCGCTGATGGCCAGCGCCGCGTGACCGATATTTCCGAGGTCAGCGAGATTGACCCCGACACCGAGCAGATTCGGCTGGAAGACATCTTCCGGATCCGCGACCCGCGGCAGGAGTCGCTACGTCATACCGGCTATCTGCCCACCTTCGCCGAGGAGATGATCGACCAGGGCCACCTGTCGGTGGAGATGTTCCTGTAGGAGCGCAGCGGCGGGCAGCGCGAGCGCCCCCGCCCGAAGCCATGACGATCTACGACCTGCTCTGGCATGCCGGTATTTCATCCATCGCCTTCGGGGCGATGTTCATGTTTGTGCGGTACGGCTGGGAGGGCGCGGTCGTGCTCGTCCAAGGCCAGGAGCGGCGCTTTGACACGGCGCTGAACAAGCAATTACTCATGGGCGTCTCGCCCCGGCTGGCCCTCGGCGTCGCGACCGGCATCGTCCTGCTCGTGGGCGGGCTGTTCTACGTCATCGCCTCCAGCTACATCGCCTTCCTCATCGGGGCCGCCATCGGCGTGGCCATTCCGCACGTGACCATCAGCCATCTCGAACAGAAGCGCAAACGCCGACTCAACGAGCAGGTGGTCGACGGGATCGTGACCCTCGCCTCCGGCGTGCGGGCCGGGCTCAACCTCGTGCAGTCGATGCAGCTTCTCGTCCGCAACGGTCACGGGCCGATCCGGCAGGAGTTCGAGCAGCTCCTGCGCGAGTACGACCTCGGGGTCGACCTGAACCAGGCGATGCGCAGCGCGGCCAATCGCATCGGCTCCAGTTACTACCGCCTGCTGTTCGGGGCCATAGAGGCCCATCGTCAACGGGGCGGGGACGTGGGCGAATCACTCGATCGCATCGCGGACTCGGTGCGGGAGATTCAGCGGCTCGAAGGCCGGCTCGAGGCCCTCACCGCCCAGGGCCGGGCCCAGGCGCGCATGATCGGACTCATGCCCCTGATCATTATCGGGATTCTGTACGTGATCGCCCCTGAGGATACGAGCTTGCTGCTCACGCAGCCGATCGGGCGGTTGCTGCTGCTCATCGCGGGGCTGATGATCCTCGGCGGCTTCCTGTGGATTCGCCGCATCATGGCCGTGGATATCTAGGAGAACGACTGACGACCGCCATGGGAATCGACGTCTGGCAAATCCTGATCAGCGTGCTGCAGTTCGCCTCGGTGTTTCTGCTGGTCTGGGCGGTGTTCGGCCGGCAAGTCCAGGCCGAGCCCCCCGTCACCCGACAGATCGCCCAGGCGATGGGGATCAAGCGAAGCCGGACGGTCTTCGAGATGCCGGTGCTGCGGCAGATGTTCCAGTTGTTCCTGCTGCTGGCCCGGCGGTTTCCGTTCTTCCGCGAACAGATTCGCCGCGACCTGCAGGCCTCGGGCAATCCCAACGGATATTCGATCGAGGAGTACGTCGCCCTGTGTCTCGGTTGCGCGGTGACGCTGACCATCATCGCGATGCTGGCCGTGGGGCAACTCGGGCAGTTCGACCTGCTCGTGTTGCTCGTGGTGCCGGTGATCGGGTTCGGGGCGCCGATGTGGGCGCTGCACGAAGCGGCGATGAAGCGAATCCGCGTGATCGGCAAGAAGCTGCCCTACACCCTCGATCTCATCGGGCTCATGATGGAGGCCGGGGCGACCTTCACCGAGGCGGTGCAGACGGTCATCCGTGACGACCCGGACGACGAACTGAACCAGGAGCTGGCCATCGTGCAGTCGGAGATCGACTTCGGGGCCAATCGGGCGACAGCCCTGCGGAACCTGGCGGAGCGGATTCCACTGGACTCGCTGCGGGGCGTGGTGGGGGCGGTGAATCAGGCCGAGGCCCTCGGCACGCCGCTGGCGACCATCCTGAAGAACCAGGCGAACATGCTGCGGATGATTCGCAGCGTCCGGGCGGAGGAAGCGAGCGCGAAGGCGTCGTTGCGGATTCTCGTGCCCACCATGTTCATTCTCATCGCCGTGGTGATCGTGGTGATGGCGCCGCTCATTCTCCGGAAGATCATGGAAGGCGATCCGTTTCTCTGGCAGTAACGCGACCTGGAGAGACAAGCGGGCGCGGCCTGTGACGCGGCCGAGACTGACATCCTGGCGGGATTATCGTACGATGATCTCGTGCAAAGACTCCTGCTCAAATTCGGCGCCGGGCGGCTCGCCGGGCAGACCATGCCCTTCGATGATTCGCCGGTTACCTTCGGTCGGGACGCGAGTCAGACGATCACCCTCGAAAGCCCTTACGCCTCGCGCGAGCATGGCGAGCTGCGCTTCGAGGACGACCACTGGGGGCTGGTCAACCACAGCCCGAACGGCACCGAGGTCAACGGCAAACGGGTGACGAAGGGCCCTCGCCGACTGAAGGAAGGTGACCGTGTCGGCCTCGGGGGCGAGGTGTGGTTTGTCGCCGCATTCGGGGATCAGCTTGCCGAGACGCGCGATGCCGAGCCCGATCCCGCGGAAGAGCGGGAACCGGAAGAAGAGCAGACCGTGGACAGTGAGATCGCTGAGGCGAAGCGCCGCTCGCGGATCTGGATCGGCATCGGCATCTACCTCGCCATCATGGCGGTGGTCTTCGTTGTGTTTATCTCCCTGAGCGGCGGTGACACCGAAGCCCCGGCGAAGGGAATGCTCAGCGACGAGCAGATCGCCGAGGAGATTCGCCGGCCCATCGAGCGGCCCGCCGACCCGCGCGAAGCATCGCGCTATCTGAAAATGGCCAACGCCAGTTATCGCCGCACGAGCGCCGATCCCGACGCCCTGTACAAGACCTACCGATACTACCGCCTCGCTCTCGCCTACTCGCGCGAGACGACGTTCGACATGATCGAGCAGCGGCGGTTCGACACCGTGGAACAGCAGTTGATCGATGCGGTGACCAAGCAGTATCGCGAGGCGTACGCACTGCTGCGCTCGAAGCAGTGGGCAGAGGCGGAGCAGGCGTTCCGCAAGCTCTCGCGGATGTATCCGAACTACGAAAGCCGCATCTACCGCAACGTGCAGCAGCAGCTCAAGGTCGCGATGCAGAACCGACCGGGCCGGTAGGGCGGGAAACCCGGAACTCGAAAGCCCGAAGTCCGGATCAAGTCCTGATGCCCGTATCTCCGATGACCGACGGCGGGCATGCTGCCGGGCAGGGGGACATTGGGAATTGGGACTTCTTTTCGGATTACGGGCTCGCCTCGCGTTCGTCCTTTTTCGCCCCTGCTCGTCTTGATTTTTTCGTCAATTGTCGGTACATACGGCATCTCCGCCCGGGAGGCGGCGAGGTGATATGAGGTGCGACGTTTGAGCCGCGACGCGAGTGTGATTCAGATCCGCGTTCGCTACAGCGAAACCGATCAGATGGGCACGTTCTACAACTCGCGCGCCCTGGAATGGTTCGAATGCGGACGGACCGAAGCGGCGCGGCAGCTCGGCATTCCGTACGCTGAGATGGAAGCACGCGGCCTGATGCTGCCGCTCACCGAGGCCCGCGTGTTCTATCACGGCCGGGCGCGGTACGACGATCTGCTCGAGGTCGAAACAAAGATCGGGATGACCGGTAAGGCCCGCATTCGATTCGACGTCGACATTCGTCATGTCGGCGGCGAGCGGGTCGCCAGCGGATACACGGTTCACGCCGTGACGGACTCGGGAGGCCGGCCCATGCGACCGCCGGATTGGTTCACCAACGCCCTCAGTGGGGATATGAAGTGACACAGGCAACCACATCCAACACAACGGATACGCACCAGCGCATGCTCATCAGCGGCGACGAGGCGGTCGCCCTCGCTGCATATCATGCCGGCGTTCACCTCGGCACCGGGTATCCCGGCACGCCGTCCACTGAAATCCTCGAGGCCTTCGATGCCCTCGGCGGCCGGGCCCAGTGGGCCCCCAATGAGAAGGTCGCGTTGGAGGTCGGTATTGGCGCCTCCTTTGGCGGGGCGAGCGTGCTCGTGACCATGAAGCACGTAGGGGTGAACGTCGCGGCCGACCCGCTGTTCACCGCCGCCTACACCGGCGTGACCGGGCCGCTCGTGCTCGTCAGCGCCGACGACCCCGGCATGGCGTCGAGTCAGAACGAGCAGGACAACCGCCACTATGCGGAAGCCGCGGGCATCCCTGTGCTCGAGCCGGCCAGCAGCCAGGAGGCCTACGACCTGATGATCCGCGGCCTGGAACTTTCGCGGCAGTGGAAGCTGCCGATCATGCTCCGGCTCACCACGCGGGTTTGCCACTCCAAGACCATCGTCCAGCCGCGCACCGACCTCGAAGCCCCGCCCGCCCCGAACTTCGAGCGGGACGTTCCCGGCCGGGTCATGATCCCCGCCTACGCCCGCCCGGCGCACAAGCGGCTCCGCGAGAAGCTCGACCAACTGCGCGACTGGAATGAAACCTCGGAGCTCAACGAAGTGACCCACGGCGAGAAGTCGCTGGGCATCATCACCAGCGGCATCAGCGCCGCTCACGTTCGTGATGCGGCCCCGACCGCGTCCATCCTGAAGCTCGGCATGGCATATCCGATGCCGATCAAGCTCATCGAGGAGTTCGTCAGCGGTGTGGACCGCTGCGTGGTCATCGATGAGGGCGAGAACTGGCTCGCCGACCGCGTCCGGGCCGCGGGCATCGAGGTGGAAGGCAAACCGGCGATGTATCGCTTCGGCGAGATGTCGGTCAGCCGGGTGAAGCGGATTCTCGCCGGGGACACCTCGCCCGAGTCCGCGCCGCCCAGGGGCAAGCCGCCGGCCCTGTGCAATGGCTGTCCGCACCGCGTCGTGTTCGAATCGTTCCGCGATCAGGACCTGATCGTGGCCGGCGACATCGGCTGTTACACCCTCGGCGTCCTGCCGCCGTTCCAGGCGATCGACACCTGTGTCTGTATGGGAGCGAGCATCGGCGTGGGCCTCGGGCTGCGGCATGCCCTGCCCGAAGACCAGGCCCGTCGCGTCGTCTCGGTCATCGGCGACAGCACCTTCGCCCACAGCGGCATCACCGGCCTTGTCGAGATGGTCTACAACCCGCCGCCGACCGGACACGTGGTCGTGATCGTGGACAACGGCACGACGGCCATGACGGGTCAGCAGGAACATCCGGGCACCGGCCGCACGCTCGATCACGGACCGACCACGCGGGTGAGCTTTGAAGACCTCGCCAGGTCGCTGGGCATCCCGCGGGTACAGGTGATGGACGCGGCGGGTGATCCGGAGGGCTTCGACAAGCTGCTGCGGGACATGCTCGACAGCGGCGAGCCGGCGGTGATCGTCACCCGCCGGCCGTGCATTCTGGCCGCGGGCAAGATTCGCCAGTGGGAAAAGGCCGCCGAAGAAGAGCGGGCCTGCCGTGAGGTCGCCGGCTCGGCCGAGTGATCGTCCGGCAACTACACCGACGCGGATTTGTCTGCTTCGACGTGATACGGAAAGCGAAACCTTCATGAGTGGAATCGCAGTAACCAATGTTGTGTTCGCCGGCCTCGGGGGGCAGGGCGTGCTCAAGGCGTCGGACATTCTCGCCGACGCGGCGTTCGCCGCCGGCTTCGACGTCAAGAAGGCCGAAATCCACGGGATGAGTCAGCGCGGCGGATCGGTGACCAGCGACGTGCGCTTCGGTGAGCAGGTCAACAGCCCCATGGTGCCCGCCGGCGAGGCCGACTATCTCGTCGTGCTCAGCGAAGAGCAGGTCGAGAACAACCGTCACGCGCTGAAGGACGCCGGCGTGCTTATCGAGCCGACCGCGATCAACGTCGATGACCTTGAGAACAAGCGCAGCTTGAACGTCGCCTTGCTCGGCGTGCTGAGCGCGCATTTTGACATCGCCCAGGCGCACTGGGAGACCGCCATTCGCAAGAACCTCAAGGACAAGGTGCACGAAGTGAACCTGCGTGCGTTCGCGGCCGGCGGTGAAGTCCGCGCCGCCGCGAAAGCCCAGTTGTGATTAAGTCGGAGGCATGACATGAGCCAGATCGCCGCGGACGTCGCCATCGATTTCCATCCCGCCAGCGCCCCGGACTATCTGCCGGAGAAGCAGCTTCGCGACCTGCAGCTTCAACGGCTGAAGGCCATCGTGCAGCGGGCGTACGACCACGTCGACCTCTTCCGCAAACGGATGGACAAGCGCAAGCTCGACCCGGGCAAGCTGCAGTCGCTCAAGGACATCGAGCACCTGCCATTCACCATCAAGACCGACCTGCGGGATACCTACCCCTTCGGGTTGTTCGCCAGCCCGATCCACGAGGTCGTTCGCCTGCACGCTTCCAGCGGCACCACGGGAAAGCCGATCGTCGTGGCGTACACCCAGGACGACATCGACGTGTGGCGGAGCGTGATGGTGCGAACCTTCGCCTGCTGCGGCCTGCATCGCGGCGACATCATTCAGAACTCCTACGGTTACGGGCTGTTCACCGGCGGGCTCGGGGCTCACTACGGCGCCGAGGCCCTCGGCGCCACCGTCATCCCCACCTCCGGCGGCAACACCGAACGGCAGATCATGGTGCTCAAGGATTTCGGCGTGACCGCGCTGTGCTGCACGCCGAGCTACTTCATTCACCTGATCGAGCGGGCCGGCGGCATGGGCATCGACCTGCACGAGCTGCCCCTGCGGGCCGGCATCTTCGGCGCCGAACCATGGTCCCAGCCCATGCGGGATCACGTCGAAGCCGAGACCGGCATCAGGGCCTACGACATCTACGGGCTATCGGAAATCATCGGCCCCGGCGTAGCGAGCGAGTGCGTCGAGCAGGCCGGCTTGCACATCTTCGAGGACCACTTCTATCCCGAGATCATCGATCCCGAAACCGGCGCGGTGCTGCCGGACGGCGAAGAGGGCGAACTGGTGCTCTCCACGCTGAGCAAGCAGGCG
This sequence comes from uncultured Planctomycetaceae bacterium, assembly GCA_964345245.1. Taxonomy (GTDB): domain Bacteria; phylum Planctomycetota; class Phycisphaerae; order Phycisphaerales; family Zrk34; genus CAYFQS01. The sequence goes on from CAYFQS010000021.1 coordinate 17,580, forward strand.
ATGCCGATGCTGCGGTACCGCACGCGGGACATCACGCGGATCATCCCCGAGCCGTGCGGATGCGGGCGGACCGTGCGGCGGGTCGAACGGATCGGCCGGCGCAGCGACGACATGTTCATCATCCGCGGCGTGAACGTCTTCCCGTCGCAGGTGGAGGCGGCCCTGCTCAAGGTCGAGGGCACGCTGCCGCATTACCAGATCATCCTCACCCGCAGCGGCGGGCTGGACCAGATGGAAGTCCAGGTCGAGGTGACCAGCGCGTTCTTCAGCGACAAGATCGGCGGACTGGAAAACCTTCAGAAGAAGCTCGGCCACGCGATTGAATCGACGGTCGGCATCCGCGCGAGCGTGCGCCTCGTCGAGCCGCACACCATCCAGCGCAGCGAAGGCAAGGCCAAACGGGTGATCGACAAGCGCAACGAAAACTGACTCGCGGCATGGCGTCGCGGGTGATCGGGGGAAACGTTCAACGGGTCCACGGTGAAACAGGGCGTGCCATGAAGATCAAGCAACTGTCGGTGTTCCTGGAAAACAAGCCCGGCCAACTCGTGCTGCCGTGCCGGCTGCTCGGCGAGGCGGGGATTAACATTCTCAACCTTTCGCTGGCCGACACGCAGCAGTTCGGCATCCTCCGCCTGCTGGTCAAGGACTGGCGTCGGGCGAAGTCGATCCTCGAAGAGAACGAGTGCGTGGTGAACGTGACCGAGGTGGTGGCGGTCTCCGCGCCGTATAAGCCGGGCGGCCTGGCCAACGTGCTCCAGGCCCTCGAGGACGGCGGGATCAACGTCGAGTACATGTACGCCTTCCCGTGCAATCCGGGCGAGGACGGCGTGCTGATCTTCCGCTTCGAGGAGCCGGACAAGGCGGTGGAGGCGCTCAAGTCGGCGAACATCGAGATGGTCGAGGCCGAGTCGCTTTACGCCCGCGTCGAATAGGCGCCGGCGGCCGGATCGCGTTCATCCCCAGCGGAGTCCGCCATGCCCGAGATCGCCATCGAACCCCGCATCCGGGACGACGCCGAGACGCTTTCCCGCGATGAGCTGGCGTTCGTGCAGTCAAAGCGGCTGACCGAAATGGTCGGCCGTGTGGCTGACGTGCCGTTTTATCGCCAGCAGTTCGCCGACCTCGGCCTCAGCCCGCGGGACATCGGCGGGCTGGACGATCTGCGACGGCTGCCGATGACGACCAAGGCCGACCTGCGGGACCATTACCCCCTCGGTTTTCTCACGGTCCCGCGAAAGGACCTCGCCCGCCTGCACGGCTCCAGCGGCACGACCGGGCAGCCGACTTTCGTCGCCTACACCCGCGACGACCTCGATACCTGGTCGAACCTCTGCGCCCGCTTCCTCGTTTCCGGCGGCCTGCGGCCCGAGCATCTCGTGCATATCGCGTTCGGCTACGGCCTGTTCACCGGCGGGTTCGGGCTGCATTACGGCGTGGAGCGGGTGGGAGCGTCGATCGTTCCCGTCGCCGCCGGGAATACCCGCCGCCAGATCATGCTCATGCAGGACCTCGAGCCCGAGGTGCTCGTGTGCACCCCGAGCTACGCCCTGACCATCGCCGACACCGCCCGCAATCTCGGGCTCGATCCCCGCGAGTTCTCGATCCAGTACGGCCACTTCGGCGGCGAGCCGTGGACCGAAGACATGCGCCGCCGCATTGAGCAAGAACTCAACATCCTCGCCTTCAACAACTACGGGCTCAGCGAAGTGATCGGCCCCGGCGTGAGCGGCGAATGCCCCTGCCGCGCCGGCATGCACATCCAGGAAGACCACTTCATCGTCGAGTGTCTCGATCCGACCACCCTGGAGCCCATGCCGGACGGGGAGGAGGGCGAACTGGTCTTCACCACCCTCACCAGGCACGCGATGCCGGTGATCCGCTATCGCACTCGCGACATCGCGTCGATCACCCGCGAAAAGTGCGAATGCGGTCG
>CAYFQS010000022.1:0-19151 GCA_964345245.1 uncultured Planctomycetaceae bacterium
ATCCGTGCCGTGCCGGTGGCGGAGGCGATGATGGCCTGCGTGCTGCTCGACCACCTTTTGCGCGACCGCGGGCAGACTGGCGGCGCCCGCGGGAGGATCGGCTGACCCTCAGCCCAGATCGCTGCGGGAAAAGTCGAAATTGTCCCGCGACAGCTCGCCGATATCGACGCCGAGAAGGGTGATCGTCCCGCCGTCGCCCTCGTTCACCTCGCTGAGCAAGGTGGACGCGGTGAGCGTGGACGTGAGATTGACGTTGAAAGTGATCGCCCCGTCGGTGCCGGTGATCTGGAAGTCGTCGCCGCCGACCATGTCCACGCCGTTACCGTTGCGCAGGTCCGACAGCGAGGTGTCGCCGGTGACGGCGGTGGTGGCGATGACGAAGAGATTGCCGGCGAAGTCGCTGGCCAGACCGGAGACGCGGATCAGGTCGCTGGTCCCATCGTTGAGGGTACCGAGCAGGGAGAGCGGCGTGCCGAAGGCGTCGATGCCGGTGCGCACGCCGTCAGCTCCGCCTTCGACCTGATAGAGATCGAAGCCCGCCCCGGTATCCACGATCCCGTAGCCGGTGTTGCCCGCCCCGACGGTGAAGCCGACGAAGTTCAGCGCCCCGCCGAGGGTGTTATCGAAGGGCACGTGGTTCGCGCTGTCGAGCGAGACCCACAGTTCGTTGTCGGACGCGCCGTCGTTGAAGATGCTGTAGAAGATCCCGGATGTGTCCGAGGCGTAGCCGGCGAGCGTATCGGGCACGTCGGCGTCGACGGCGAGCTCGGTCGACGCCCCGGGGCCGCCCGCGAGCGTGTCGAGATTGATGTTGATCACGCGCAGGGCCCCGCCGCCGGTATCGTCGATGGCGATCAGGTCGCCGTCGGCGTTGAAGTCCATGCCCTGGACGTCGGTGTTCGCGGCGTTGACCAGGACGGTGCCGAGCCCGACCGGCGTGACCACGCCCGAAGCGGTGTTGACGGTGACGAGGGTGTCGGCTCCGCCGGCGCGGCGGGGGGCATACAGCGTGGCGCCCAGGTTGTCGAACGCCAGGCCGTTGAACTCATCGCCGCTGATCGGGCCGCCGTCGTCGAGGGTGGCGACGAGCGTAGCGGAGCCGGTATCCGGGGCGAGGGTATAAAGCGCGCGGTCGCCGCCGACGGAGGTCGCGCCGATCACGTGAAGCTGTCCGGTGAAGGGGTCGGCCTCGATGGCGGCGATGTCGACGATGCTCGTGGCGCCGCTGCGGATCGCGCCAACGCGGCTGCGGCCTTCCACCCCCGTCCGCACCCCGTCGGTGCCCCCTTCAATCCGGTAGAGATCGAATCCGGCGCCGGTATCGACCACGCCGAAACCCGCACCCGTCGGCGTCACCGTCATCGCGGTGAAATCGAGCAAGCCGTCGAGATCGTTGTCGAGGGGCAGGGATTCGCCGGCGTCGACCGACCGGTGAAGCTCGGTCACGCCGCCGCCGGTCGCCACCGAGTAGAACACCCCGGAACTGTCGGTGGCCAGCGCGTTCAGGTCGTCCGGCGTCGCCGAGGCGTCGAGCACCTCCACCGAAGTGGTGGGCGCGTCCAGGTCGATCCGCAGCAGGCGCAGGTCGCCCCCGCCCACGTCGTCGAGGGCCAGCAGATCGCCGTTCGTATCGAAGGCCATGGCCGTGATGTTCGCCCCGAGCCCGCCGACCGAAGCGTTGGGCGTCGGCGCGTCGACGTTCCAGCCCGCGACGTAAATCTGCCCGGCGCTGGTCGTGTCGATGGCGTTGATGTCGCGAACACGATTGCCGAAGGAATCGACAATCGGCCCGAGCAGCGACACGGTATCCACCTGCCCGGTGAGCGGGTCAATGGTGACCTGGTAAAGATCGAAAAAGTCGTCGGTGGTGTCGGCGGCGGTGCCGGCATCGTTCGCCGCCACCCCGTACACCGTCTGCCCATCCGCGGAAACCGTCACCCCCTGCCAGTCGAGGTCCTGGCCGAGCGAGCCGATGCTGAACCCCGGCGAAAGGTTCAGCGAGTCGAGGATGGCGTAGAGCGTCTCCACGCCGTCGAAATCCAGGTCCGCGAAGTCGAGGCCCTGAATGTCGCCGATCGCGTCGCCGCTGATCTGGTCGATGATGTTGTTCAGTTCGGTGGCTTGTCCGGTTTCCCGATCGACGATCGCCACCTGGTCGCCGGCGACGGTGTCACCGCCGAAGTCGAAGCCGTCGGAATCGACCACCACGATCTCGCCGGCGCGGCTGACCGCGAGGCCCTGAATATTGTCGAGGTTCAACCCGAGCAGGCGCTGGGAGATTCCCGGATTCGAACTGAGAAACTCGAGCATGTTCTCGGCGACGTTGACGCCGGTGGCCAGGTCGACCTCGTCGTCGGACTCGAAGTCGTCCACGCCGCCGGCCCGTACGCCGAGGCCGCGCTCGCCGACCCACTCTTCCAGGTTGTCCTGGAGGAAGGGGATCAGGTCTTCGTCGTCATCGTTGGGATTGATGTCCTCGGTGCGGGTGCCGATCAGCACGCCGCCCGTATCCGCCGGGGCGTCGATCAGGGTCAACTCGCCACTCTGTGCGTCGATCACGCGGAACTGGCCGACGGAACCCTCCCAGGGGGCCATCTCCCGCTGGACGCCGGGATTGCGCGGGTCCCAGCCCGGCTCGGTGATGGAGATCGCGAACGTCGAGCCCTCGCTGGCCTGGGAGACATAGACCGCGAAGATGTCGGCGGTGGGGAAGCGGGGCCGGCTATCCACGTAGATCAATTCGTCCGACGTGGCGTCGGAGGCGATCAGCACCCCGGTTTCGCCGGTGAACGGATCGGTCAGCACGGGATTCCAGACCAGCTCCTGGATGTCTTCGCCGGTGACCGGTCCGTTGCCGCCGGTGAACTGGGGATCGTCGGGGTCAGGCAGCGGGCCGAGGATGAAGATCGTCCCCTCGTCCTCGCGGATTCGCACGAGCACGCTGTCCTGCCCGGCGCCGCGCACGGCGAAGACGAACTCGTCCCGGCCGGGAACGAAGGCGATGCCCGTGATATCGGTGACCGCCTCTTCCCGGAAGGTGACTTCGTAGTCGTTATTGGTGGCGGCGTTATTGGTGTTGATCTCGACGATGAAACCTTCGTTATCGACCACGTCGAAGCCCTGGAGCGCCGCGCCGTCGAAGGCGATGGTGGTGATTCCGTCCCGGCCGGTGTCGCCCACGAAGGTCAGACTGTTCTGCCGGAGCGAACGGTTCGCGAGGTTCGTGTCGACGGTGTAGAGGAAGTCCTCGCCGCCCTCGGCGTCGCTGAAGTCGCCGTTGGCGATGAAGAACATCAGGTCATCGAGCTGCCCACCGGTGGTGGGGTGGAAGGCCGAGGCTTCGACGTTCTCGACGAGGGTGGCGCCCGACTCGCCGTCGACCTGCAGCGCCACCGCGGAGCCGCGAATCAGGTTCGATCCCTGGACAGTGTAAAGCAGTGGCCGGTCCTGCCCCGGCTGGGTGAAGCTGCCGATGCCGTTGACCGTGGCGACCATGCCCGGCTCGTTGAGGGCCCGGCCGATCACTTCATCGTCGGCGTTGGCCGAGGTGCTCAGTTCCACGATCCGGGCGCGCACGGTGCCGTCGTCCTCGACCACGGCGTGGTCCATGCCGGCAAGGAACAGCTCGTCCGCGGCGTTGCGGGCCCAGGCGAGCCCCTCGATGCGGGCTTCCTGCCCGCCGACGACCGGCGGGCCGATCGCCTCGGCGGAGATCGCCCCACCGCCGCCGATGTCGGCCGGGTTGAACCGGTGCATCACGTCGGTGATCTCGCCATCGTCGTTGGTGAACCGCGCGATCGCGAACACCGTCCCGAAATCGCTCTCACCCGGATTCGTCTGGACGATCATCGCCCGGTAGTCGGCGACCGTCTCCAGGCCGTTGACCAGCACCGACTGCGCCAGGGAGTTGTTGAACTCGCCATTGCCCTTGTTGACGCGCACGAGAGCGACGTCGAGGTTGGAGGTGCCGGGCGGCGTCTCGTTGTCGACCGGCAGACCGCTGGCGTCCGCCGTCGGGTCGCCGTCAAAATCCCGCATGAGCACGAAGAGCTGGCCGGTGCTGTCAAAGGCGATGGCCTTGACGCCGCTGACGGGGGCGCCGGCGTCGGTGTTGGTGATCGGACCGATTTCGTTGGAGGTTCCGTCGTCGAGGTTGATCGAGAACAGGACGCTGCCGGCGGCGGTTTCATTGACCGCGTAGGCCAGCCCGGTCGTGGGATCGACCGCGAAGTCCTGCATGGCGGCGAAGTTGTCGTCGGTGTCGTCCACCACATCCTCGCCCAGGGTCGCCTGGTGGAGCCAGGCGCGGGCCAACCCGTCGCCGGTGATCTCGGCGTTGCCGAAGGCATCGGGGGCGTCGAACTCCACGAGCTGCACGAGCGTGCGGTCGTCTCCGAGGAAGTCGACGTCGCCGACGTTGATGCCCCACGTCTGGCCGTCGCCGGAGATCGTATCGCGGGTGGCGATCGCCCGGATGTTGTTCTCGCCGGCACCGGTGGCGTCGTTGCCGTCAGTGGGAATCTGGAATGCCGGGGCGATCGGATCATCGATGGGGGTGGGGCCGATGGGCGCGACGCCGTCCAGCCCCCCGCGCCCGCCGAGCACGTCCGTGCCGCCGCGAGCGATGCTGCTGCCGAGGAAGGTGCCGGGCATGTCGCCGAGCACGGGATTGTTCTCGTCATCGATATCCGCGGCGATGATCTCCGCGACCGTGTCGCCGCTCGTAGCGATGCGCACGGTCTGTCCGTCGGCATCGATGTACTCGAACACGTCGCCGCCGATCAGGGTGGTCAGCAGCACACGTGGTTCAAGGGTTTCGAGTTGGAGTTGGCGTCCCTGTGATGGGCGATCAGCCCGGCGGGAACGCTGACGACGACGGAGCTCGCGAATGCGGCTGTTACGAGTGCGACGCTTGGCCACTACTACGCCTCCTGGCATGGGTTCATATGTCGTCACCCCGTTCGGCATCGGACGGGGTGACGGGATTGCTAATGGGTGCCGCCTCTGCGACGAGCGATGGTCTGTGCCCTCACATGCAACCGCTTGGCTCGGGAAACCGACCGGCCGGCCGACGCGGGACACCCCCGCCGCGCCGACAGCCAATTCCCGTAAGCCGCCATGCTACAAGGACCACCAGAAACCGTCAACAAGATCGCGTCTCCCAAAGTTTCTCACTCACAGTTCTCGGAACCCTTGACAATTTCCCGTCCGCGGGTAATCTCAAGGGCTCGACTTGGGCAGGTAGCTCAGTTGGTAGAGCACGGCACTGAAAATGCCGGTGTCGGCGGTTCAAATCCGCCCCTGCCCATTTTTTCTTACGCTCCCCCGATCCGGGCAGACTCGCGACACGCGTTGCCCGGCCCCGCCCGCAGCGGCGCAGCCGGGCGGGACCGGTCCAATCGGTCCGTCACCGGCGCGGCGCATACGACTTCTGCGGTTCTTTTCAGTCACTCGTCGTACTGACGCGTCATCCCCGGCCCGGTTCCCGCCCCGCGACAATTTCCTCCCCCCCCGCCTCGGCCATCGACCGGTCGCGCGGCTTCCGCGCGCCGGATCACTGCGGCCAGACCAGCCGAACGGTGAACCCGGCCGGGAGCTTCGACTCGGGATTCTCAATCGTGAACACGCAGCGGAAGGTGCGGCTGGCGGCGTCGATCATCGGATCGATCGTCTTCAGCTTGCCCGTAAGTTGCTGATTGACCGGATCTTCGGCCTCCAACTGGTAGGTCGCGCCCACCTGGAGCTCACCGTACAGTTCCACGGGCAGGAACAACTGCCCCTCCAGCGGATCGAGTTGGGCGATCATGATCATCTCCTCGGTCTGGGCGAGGGTGGCGCCCTGCTCGGCGATGGTGCGGATCACCCGGCCGGTAAAGGGCGCGGTCAGCCGGTAGCGGGCCAGCCGCTCCCGCTCCAGGTTCAGGTTCTCCTGGGCGAGGGTCTTCTGCTCATGGGCGGCCTCGAGGGCGGCCTCGGCCTGGTCCCGCTGCAGGCGGGTGCGGCGGACCTCCCATTCACTCGCCGCGTTGCCCTCGAAGGCATCCTGGATCTTCTCCAGCAGAATCTCCGCCTCTTCAAGGGCCAACCTGGCCTGCCGGATTTCCGCTTTCGCCTCCGCCTGAAGCTTCGCCGAGAGCACCGCGACCCGCTGGATCGCATCGTTCATCCGCACCACCAGTTCGCCTTGCTCGACCTCGTCGCCTTCCTCGACGAGGATCTCGGCCACGATGCCGTCGAGCGGAGCGCTGATGACGACCTGCTTGTTCGGCGTGACCAGGCCGCGGAAACGCTCGTCGTTCTCACTGGAACCGGCCGGCTGGGCGAGCGTCTGAGTGCAGACCAGCGTCGCGTAACCCACGATCAAACCGAGGGCAAAGGGAGATCGTAAACTTGACAGGATCATGTGCGTCTTTCCTAATGGTCGGTTTTGCTTTCACCCGCAGCCCGGTACTTTGACATGAGCCGCTCCGCCAATCAAGTACAAGAGCAGATTCGCATCGCGCTGAGCGAGTTCGAGCAGGCCGCGTCGAGCACCAGGCCTCCGGCGGAAGTCCTGCCGCGAACCGTCTCGGTGCTGGTGGAGACCGCCGGGGCCCTGGCGGGGGTGGTCTGGATGCCGGACGCCGAGGGCAAGAAGATTCACCCGGTGGCCAAGGCCGGGTCCGCCGATTCGCTGGTGTTCACCGGCGAAGGCGCGCCGCGGGAAGCGGTGATGGAAGTGACCCGCCAGGCCCTGGCCCAGAAGAAGGTGACCGCCATCGGCCCGGGGCAGCAGACCTTCGAGCAAACCCCGCTGCACAACACGAGCCAGTTCTACGCCCCCATTGAAGGGGCGGGGAAGGTGCTCGGGATCATCCACCTGATCGGCCCGTCGGAGCTCGATCCGAAGCTCTATCGCGAGTTCGGGGCCTTCACCCAGCGGGCCGCCCAGGCGCTGGGCAACTTCCTCTCCCGGCGGCAGAGCCAGCTCGCCGAGCAGGACAAGGCCTCGCACGCCGCGATGCTGCGGGTGATTCACCAGCTCCTCGCCGCTCGCGAGCCGCAGGCCCTGATCGCCGACCTCGCCAACCTTTCCCGCCCGCTGCTCGAAGCCCATCGCGTGTCGGTGGTCGGCTTCTGGAAGCGCAAACCGCAGGTCGCCTTCTCCGACGTGGTCGAACCGAACCGCCGGGCCGTGATCGTCCAGGCGGTGGAGCTGCTCGCCGAGGAAACCCGCCATCGCGAGATGCCGCTCAGCTTCACCCGGGACCAGGACCTTCACGGCGAGGACGAGTTGCTGAACCCGGTGCTGGAGGAGCTGTTCGGCCTGTCGAACGCCCAGGCGGTGGCGATGACGCCGGTCGAGCACGACGGCGAGATCGTCGCGGTGATGGTGGTCGAGTACGACACGCCGGAGGCCGCCGCCCAGCGTGCCCCGACGCAGCAGGAGCTGTCGCACCAGGCCGGGCCGATCCTGACCCAGGCGGTTTTGTGGGACCGCCGGCCGCTCCGCCGGACGGCCGACGCCATCGAAGCGGTCAAGCGTCGGCCGATCGCGTCGAGCATTAAGGTGGCGGCCGCCATCGCGCTGCTCGCGGCGGTGGTGATCGGGCTCTTCTTCGTGCCCGTCTCGATCCCGGTGAAGGTGGAAGGTCGATTGGAGCCGGCTCAGCTCGCCGCGATCACCGCCCCGCTCGCCGGCTACGTCGACGAGGTTCTCGTGAACACCAGCCAGCGCGTGGCCGAGGGCGACGTGATCCTTCGCTTCGATGATACCGACCTGCAACTCGAACACGCCGAGGTGATCAAGTCGATCGACCAGGAACGGGTCGCGATGGAAGCCGCCCGGGCCCGCGGCGAGCGGGTGGAGGTCCGCCGGGCGGAACTCCGCATGGAGCAGAACCGGATTCAGAAGCGTTTGCTCGAACGCCAGATCGAGCGGGCGACCATCCGCGCCCCCCTCGCCGGCATCGTGCTCACCGAACGCCCCGACCGCCTCGAAGGCAAGACCGTCGCCAAGGGCGACGCTCTGTTCGAGCTCGGCGACCTTTCGCATTTCGAGCTGATCTGCGAGGTGCCCGAGGAAGACATCGGGCTCATCGAGCGGCGACTGACGGCCGGGCATGACGTGCCGGTGACCTTCCTCAGCCGGGCCTGGCCCGACGCGCCGCAGACCACCGTGATCGAAGATCTGTCCGCTCTCTCACCGACCACCAGCGCCGGGGAGGCGGGGGATCGGCAGGTCTTCCGCATCATCGTGCCCGTGGAACTGGACAACGTCAGCGCCGCCCTGGGGCTGGCGAATCCGACCGGCCGCGCCCGGCTCGACGCGGGGACCGGCAACGTGGTCTACCGCTTCGGCCGGCATGCCTGGCAGTACCTGCGGATGACCCTCTTGTTCTAGGCCCGACCGCTGATGCCCCATGGCCCGACGCCCCGCCCAGCCCGATGCCGACGCCTTTCGGCGTGACCAGACCACCCAGGCCGAGCAGAGCCATACCTCCCCCCTGCCCGCCCGCCGGCCGGACCTGATCCTCAGCCCCCAGCTCTACCTCGGCAAGACCGTCTACATGGTCAAGGACCCGGTGAGTCTGATGTACTACCGGCTCCGGCCGCCGGAGCACTTCACGCTCATGCAGCTCGACGGGCGGACCAGCGCCCAGCAGGTCGCCGAGCGACTGAACCGAAAGTATCCCGACGAGCCGACCAGCCCCGATGCGGTGGTCAACTTCGCCCAGATGCTCTATCGCGCGGGGATGCTGCTCGGCCGGGACGAGCAGCACGCCCAGCGGCTGCGGCAGATGGGCCGGGAACGCAAGCGCAAGAAGCGCCTCGCCATCGCCGCGAGTTTCCTGTTCCTGAAGCTGCCGCTGATCGATCCCGACCGCATGCTCGGGGCGATCTACAGCTACGTCGCACCGCTCATGAACCGCTTCACGATGTCCGCGGCATTGCTGTTCATGATCGTCAGCGCCGCCGCGGCCATGGTCGGGCTCCATCGCGTGGGCGATCTCGAATTCGGCATCCTCAGTTGGCAGAACCTGCTGATGCTCAGCGCGACCTTCCTCGGGATCAAGGTGCTCCACGAGTTCGGACACGGGCTCGCGGCCAAGCATCGCGGGCTCGAAGTCCACGAGATGGGCGTGCTGCTTATCGTCCTCTTCCCCCTGTTTTACGTCGAAACCTCCGATGCGTGGATGCTGCCGCGGAAGCGCGATCGGCTGTGGATCACCGCGGGGGGGGTGTTCCTCGAGATGATCCTCGCCGCCGGCGCCGCATGGGTCTGGCTCAACACCGAGCCCGGCTGGGCCAACCAGCTCGCGTTCAACGCCATGCTCACCGCCAGCGTCACCAGCGTGCTGTTCAACGCCAACCCCCTGCTGCGGTACGACGGGTACTACTTCCTCATGGACGTGATGGAGGTGCCCAACCTCCGCGACAAGGCGCAGAAGTACATCGCATATCTGGCCAAGAAGTACGTGCTGGCGATGCCCGACCAGGCCCCGCCGCACGATACCGAGGGCAAGCCGGTATTTATGGTGCTCTTCGCCATGGCCTCCTTCTGCTATCGCTGGCTGGTCGTGTTCGGGATCATCGCGGTGGTCTGGCACGTGCTCGATCCGTACGGCCTCGAAGCGGTGGGGGCGATGCTGGGCATGGCGGCGCTGGTCACCATGGTCGGCATTCCCTTCTCCAAGCTCGTGCGATTCATGTGGAAGGTCCAGGCGCGGACCTGGCGGCGAGCGGCGGCCACCGTCGGCGGAGCCGTCACCCTCGGGGCGGTGGCGATGGCCATCCTCGCGATCCCGATGGAACAGACGGTCGAGCAGCCGGCGGTGATCATGGCCGCGGCCCGGCGACCGCTGTACCTGCAGGTCAGCGGACGCGTGGAAGAGGTTTTGGTCGAGCACGGCGAGTCGCTGGTCAAGGACCAGCCGATCCTGCGACTGAGCAACGAGCACATCGAGCAGAAGCTCGGTGAATTCCGCATCGAGCGCCGCCTTGAGCAACTGCAGCTCTCCGAGTCGCGGCTTCGAGGCCGCAACGACCAGGTCGCCGCCAGCGTCCACAAACTCGCCCGGATCACCAGCCGCATCGATTACTACCTCGAACGTCAGCGCGATCTCACCGTCCAGGCCCCGATCGACGGCCGGCTGCAGGTGTCGCGCCGGCTCGAGACGCTCATCGGCGTGTTCGTGGAAAAGGGCCAGACCCTCGGCACCATCGTCGGGTCCGGCGGCAACGAGGTGGTCGTGATCGTGCCGCAGCAGGATGCGAGCCGGATTCAGCCGGGCATGGTCGCCCGGTTGCGCCTCTGGTCCCTGCCCGACCGCACGCTCGTGGGCGAGGTGCGGCGGGTGGGCAGCAAGTTCCTTCGCTCCATGCCGCACGACGCCCTGGCCAGCGTGTACGGCGGAGAGGTCGATACCCGCATGACCGAACAGCAGACCCCGCGCCCCGCCGAGGCCTCCGTGATCACCACCATCGCCCTGTCCGCGACGGACGCGGCCGGCCTGACCGACGGCATGACCGGCCGCACGAAGATCGTCATCGACGATTCCCGCCACCTCGGCGCCCAACTCTGGCGCAAAATCCGCACCGGCATCTCCCTCGATTGGTGGCTCTGACTCTGTCCGCCCGGCGCGGCCTCGTGTTTCCCCGGCGCGCCCTCCCTTCAGCGAGCCCGCGCCGGACCATGAAGTGCCGCCGGTGCAAGCGAGAGGCGCCGGGGCCATGACAGCTCGCGCGCGTGCAGAACGTTATGGACGGTTCCAGAAGACTGCACGACCGTCGATATCCACCCTGCATGCCCTGATTAGCCCTGCGAAAAAATCCTTATGAACGATTTGACCGGTTGTGATAGGCGTGCTATGCTCTGAACGAATTGAACGATTTAGCTGGCCCCGCGTTGGGGCAAGCAAGTACGAAACGTTTCTCTCACAAAGGTGGAAACCATGAAAATTCTCGACGTCATCGCGGCCGTGCTGCTGGTCGTAGGTGGTCTGAACTGGGGCCTCGTCGGCCTGTTCCAGTTCGACCTTGTCGCCGCCCTGTTTGGCGGTATGAACTCAGTCCTTACTCAAATCGTCTACGTCCTGGTCGGCCTCGCCGCCATCTACCAGGCCGCCGGCATCCGGGCCATCTGGCGCCGCTGGAACGTCCAGCTCGCCACCGTCTGACCCACCATCCACCGCACCCAAACCCCCTACCTTGGAGATCAGTCATGCGTAAATTCGCCCTCACCCTCACATTGACCGCAGCCGTCGCCGCCCTTGCGGCCGCCCGCCCCGCCCAAGCCCAGAATTATTCGACCGGCGACATCGTGGACCTCGCCGTGGAGAACGGTAATTTCAAAACCCTCGTGGCCGCGGTGCAGGCCGCCGGCCTGGTCGACGCCCTCAAGGCCGACGGCCCGCTGACCGTCTTCGCGCCGACGGACGACGCGTTCGCGGCCCTGCCGGACGGTACCGTCGAGTCCCTGCTCAAGCCGGAGAACAAAGACCGACTCGTTTCGATCCTGACTTACCACGTGGCGTCCGGCAAGGCCATGGCCGCCGACGCGCTCCAGGCCGGCGATATCACCACGCTGAACGGCCAGCGGGTCAACGCGACCCTCGAAGCCGGGCAGGTGATGATCGGCAACGCCCGCGTCGTCGCCAACGACATCGAGGCAAGCAACGGCGTGATCCACGTCATCGACCGCGTCATTCTGCCCAACGACAACGACATTCTCGGCACGGCGGTGGAAGCCGGTCAGTTCGAAACACTCGCCACGGCGATTGGCGCGGCCGGCCTCGTCGATGCCCTCTCCGGAGAAGGTCCGTTCACCGTGTTTGCGCCCACGGATGAGGCGTTCGCCGCCCTGCCCGCGGGGACGGTGAAGTCGCTGCTCAAACCGGAGAACCGCGAGAAGCTCACCGCCATTCTGACCTACCACGTGGTCCAGGGCCGGGCGTACAGCGACGCGGCCGCATCGGGCCTCAGCGTCGCCACGCTTGAGGGCGGGACGCTGGATACGGCGATCCGCAACGGTCGCCTTCAGGCCGGCGAGGCCAACGTCATCGCCGCCGACATCGAGACGGCGAACGGCGTGATCCACGTGATCGACAAGGTGCTCATGCCGCCGGCGAGCGGAGCTTCCCGCGGCGAGGCCCGCGAGGCGAGCCCGGCTCACGCCGCCCGCATGATCGAACATGCGATCAACCGCGGCGCGCCCATGTACAACGCCGGCGATCCCCACGGCTGCACAGTCGTGTACCAGCAGGCGGCCGTGAAGCTCATGAAGATGAGTCAGACGACGGTGACGACTGACCATCGCCGCCACCTGACCACCGCGCTGGCGAAAGCTCACCACGCGGGCGACGCGCGTCAGCAGGCGTGGATCATGCGTCACGCGCTCGACGCCGTCTACGCCGACCTGCAGCAGATGTAATCCTTCAATCGCCGCCCCCATCCACACCGCAGGCACCGCCCTCCCGCTATTCCCGGGAGGGCGGTTGCTTTTCCCGTCGTCCATGTCAGCGATCACTCGGCGAAGCGTGAAGCGGCGCGGCCTCGCTTCAGCGAGCCGCGCCGTTGATTGTCCCGCCACCTCCCCTTCCCGCCCCAACGCCGCCGTCCCCGCCGGCAGGATGGTGTAAGATGACGCCGATACAAAGGCGTTCAAACTCCCGAGGTGATGCATGGCCCTTCGAGCGAACTTCGCTGAATCCATCGCCGTCCTGTTGTTGATCACACTGGCCGGGGCATTCATCGCCGCGCCCGGATGCGGACCGGCGGAAACGCAGCAGCCGACACGGTCGGCGGCAACGCACGAGACCGTCGAGCCGGCGGGCGACCGGGTCGTGCGATACGAACTGAAGCAGGCGGGGCAGGTCTCCGCGGCGGTGTACGACGCCGAGGGCCGATTGATCCGCGAACTGCTGCGGGGCGAGCCGCAGGACGCCGGCTCCCACACGATCGAGTGGGACGGGCTGAACCGGGCCGGCGAGCCCATGCCGACCGGCGATTACACGTTCCGCGTGCTTCGCACCCCGGGGTTCACCGCCCATTACGTCACGAGCATCGGGATCAACCCCGGCTCGGCCCCGTACGAGAAGTGGGTGGGCAATCACGGGGGCGCGGCGTCGGTCGCGGTCGACGAGACCGGCATGTACGCCGCCGCCCAGGTCACCGAGACCGCGCCGGTACTGCTCAAGCAGTCGCTGGACGGCAAGACGCGGCACTGGACCCGCGGCCGGGGCGATGTGACCCGGGGCCGCTTCCAGGGCGGGGCCTCTCTCGCCGCCGATGGCGAAGGCCGGCTGTACATGCTCCAGCAGAACGGCTACCTGCAGGTGATCGACGCCGCCGAAGGCCGACCCACCGCCACGTGGGACGTGCTGACCCAAGACAAAAAACGCAAGAGCGACGGCGGGCCCACGTTCTTCATCTACCAGCACGGCAAGCGGGTGGCCGGCGCCGACCTGGCCGCCCGCGGCGAGACCATCGTCGTCAGCTACCGCGAGCACGAGATGGTGCGCTGGCTGAACCCGGAGGACGGGGCGATCGCGGCGGAGGTGAAGGTCGACTCGCCGACAGGCGTCGCGGTGGGCGTTGACGGGACTGTCTATGTCATCTCCGGCGAGCAGGTGCTCACCGTCACCCCGGATGGCCGGAAGCAGACGGTGATCGCCGAGGGGTTGACTGCGCCGCGTCGGCTGTGCGTGGCGCCGGCGAACGGCGATCTGCTGATCGCCGAGCGCGACCCGTCGCACCAGATGAAGCGATATTCAGCCGCGGGCGAACACCAGGCGACCTGGGGCCGGGCGGGCGGCCGACTCGACGGCCACTACAAGCCGCAGAACTTCCGCGGCATCACCGATATCGCCGCCGACGGCCACGGCGGGTTCTTCGTCGCCGAACTGACCCCCGCGCCGAGGCGCGTCGCCCACTTCGACGCCGACGGCGAGCTCATCGACGAGTGGTACGGCGGCCAGCCGTACTACGCATGGGGCGAGCCCGACCCCCGCGACCCGTCGAAGGTCTGGTTCAATCCGGGCCACTGGCTCACCCTCGCCGAGGTCGATTACGACAACGGCGGCTGGCGGGTGCTGGAGAACTACGAGATCGAAACGCTTGCCGGCGGCATGGTGCACAGCTTGCCCGGCCATGCCGGGCGATGGCGGGTGCTCTACCGCGGCGATCAGCGGTACCTTCTCAGCACCCGCGATCCGCAGGTACTCGCCCACGGCCACGGCACACTGCGGGCGGTGAGCGTGATCGGCAACGGCAAGGCGGCGACAAAGGCGGCGGCGCTCGCCGGCCACGACGGCCCGGCCGGCGCCTTCCGCTGGGTCGATCTCAATGACGACGGCGAGCCGCAGCCCGATGAGTTTACCTTCAGCGAAAGCCGCCACGTTCCCGGCGGCACGTGGGTGGCCGACGACTTCGGCGCCCTGCGGGCGGGCAACCACGAAACCGAAGACGGGCAGATCGTCTTCCGCGTGCACCGCACGTTGCCGGTGTGGGCGGAAGGCCGGCCGATCTACCCGATCGGCGACGAGCCGGGGCTGAACGAGATCGCCGCCGCGGCGCCCATCGCCGGGCGCACCGGCAGCCGGGGCACCGCGGTCTACCAGAGCGCGGCCGGCGACTTCTACGCCCACTACAACACCGGCGACGAGCGGCACGGCGCGTCCTGGCCCACGTACTGGGGCCAGATCAGCCGCGTGGCCAGGTGGGCCGATACGGGCGACCTGCGCTGGAAGGTCGGACGGCACGCGATTCACGGCGGGCTCGGCGGATCGCCGCACACCACGCCGCCCGGCCGCATGCACGTGCCCGACGGGATCATCGGCGAGGCCGACGACGTGATCGTCGTCGCCGACCGCGTCGAGAACCTCGCGGCCGCGTGGACCATCGACGGCCTGTACGCCGGCTCGTTCTTTGACCATCGGGCCGAGGACGGCCTGCCCGACGCGGTGTACTACTGGTGGCGGACGCCCGACGGCACCGAGGCGATCACCACGTCGGACAACGGGGCGAGCGGCCGCGTGTTCCAGCGCGACGACGGCGCCGTGCTCTGGTTCGTCCAGGGCCGCAACAGCGTGCCGACCTATACCGTGACCGGCTGGGACGGCTGGGAACGTGTCTCCGGGACGCTGAGGATCGACCACACCCCCGCCCACGCCGCGGCGGGAGGCACGGGCCTGGCGGCGCAGTATTTTGACCGCCCGGACATCGCGGGCGAGCCGATCGCCAGCCGCGTGGAGACACAGGTCTGGCACGGCGCCCCACGCCGGCAGCCGGGCAACGATTCGGTGGTCGACGGTTTCCACGTCGGCCCGCGGTACAACTGGTCGAAGAGGGTCGAGCCGGTCGAGAAGCCGACCGACTTCGCGGTGCGATGGACCGGAGAGTTCGAAGCGCCGCTGAGCGAGTCGTTCAAGTTCTCGGTCTACGCCCGCGGCGGGGCGCGGCTGTGGATCGACGGCGAGCAGGTGATCTTCGCCTGGAACGAGTGCACCACCCGATGGGAGAGCGAGCACATCCCACTCGAGGCCGGCCGGCGCTACGCCGTGCAACTCGACTTCTATGCGACACAGGCGCACCCGGCGTGCAGCTTGAACTGGGAATCGAACAACGTCGACCGCCAGCGCCTCCCCACGCGGTATCTCTATCCACAGACCGACGCGCCCGTGGCGACTGAGCCGGACGCGCGTCCGGCGAGGAACCGGATTCTCGCCCGCACGTTCGACGATCAGTCCGGCGACATCCCGCCCGGCCGGGTGCGCGGCTCGGTGAGCGGCCTGCGCCAGCGCGGCCTCGGGGTCAGCGGGAGCTGGCTCGCCTACCGCCGCCTCGACTTCGGCGACGGCGCCGATCGCCTGCGCCTCCACGCCAGAGGCCGCCCCGCCGGGGACGGCGACTATCCCGTCACCCTTGAGTTCCGCCTCGACGCGCCCGATGGCCCGGTCATCACCGCCATCGACGTCCGCGAGGGTGAAGCCGGCCCGATCACCGCCGCGGTCCAGGACCTCGCCGGCGTCCACGACATCTACGTCGTGAACACCACCGCGAAGCACTGGCACTTCATCTACTTCAACGCCTTCCAGTTTGAATAACGCCGCGCCCCGGCGCGGCCTCGCTTCCGCCGGCGCGGCCTCGCTTCAGCGAGCCGCACCGACGATGCTTGCAACCCGGTATACTCGCCGCAGTGGGCAAACCCGTTCGCAAAACATTCCGCACCCGGCGGCAGCGCGGAACCGGCGGGCACCGATTCGAACACTGGTACGTTGATAAGCAGGTCTACTTCATCACCGCGCGATGCCGGGATCAGTATCCCGCCTTCGCCGGTGAAGCGGCCAAAGCGGTGTTCTGGGATCGCTTCAAACAGCACGCCGATGATGCGGGCTTCGTTCCCTTCGTCGTTTCCCTCATGGACAACCACTATCACCTGCTCGGCTACAACCGCAGCGCCGAGGCGCTGGAGAAGATGATGCAGCGGCTTCACGGGTCGGTGGCCAAGCTGGTCAACGACCTGTTGCCCGAACGCCGGTCACAGTTCTGGCGCGATGCGCGGGGACGCGAGTTCTTTGACGGCTGCATTCGGGACGAACTGCAGATTCGCCGGGCCTGGCGGTACACGTTGCTGCAGTCGGAGCGACACGACGTCTGTGCGGACTACCGCGACTATCCGCATACGCGCGTGTATCTGGATCGAGACCGGGCGATCGCGCGAGCGCTCGAACCGGGTGCGTTCATGCCTGAAGTGCCGTATCCGCGATACCACTGAACTGTGGGCATCGTGGTGCGGCTCGCTGAAGCGAGACCGCGCCCGGGGGACGCGGACGCGGCAAGGGAAAATCGGCGGCGTGCTGTTGCAGGGGCGGTGCTTGGCTTACAATCTGCTCATGCATGGGATTTTCGATCAGCGACGTTATCTGATTCCCTTTCGCTCGGCGCTGCTGCCGCAGATTTTCACCGACGTGCTCGTGATCGGCTCGGGCGTGGCGGGGCTGCGGGCGGCGATCGCCGCGGCCGCGCACGGCGACGTGATCGTTTTGGCCAAGGGTGAGTTCGAGCAGTCGAACACCGCGTGGGCCCAGGGCGGCATCGCGGTGGTGATGAACGACGGCGACACGCTGGAGGAGCACCTGCAGGACACGCTCACCGCGGGGGCCGGGCTGTGCGACGAGACCGCGGCGAGGCGAATTCTTGAAGCCGGCGAAGATCGCGTCCACGAACTCATCGAGATGGGCATGGCCCTCGACCGCGATGAGCGGGGCGAGCTCAAGTTCGGCCGCGAAGGCGGCCACACAAGCCACCGGATCGTACATTCCCACGGCGACGCGACCGGGCGGGAACTGGCCCGGACGCTGGTCGAGACCGCGCGGGCGAATGAGAACATCCGCCTGTTCAACCAGTGCTTCGCCCTCGACCTGATGACCGAGGGCGAGGCGGGCAGCCGGTGCGTGGGCGCGATCACACATCACCCCAAGTACGGGCTGCAGATGATCTGGGCGAAAGCCACCATCCTCGCCTCCGGCGGGTGCGGGCAGGTGTACCGCGAATCGACCAACGCTCACGTGGCCACCGGCGACGGCGTGGCCATGGCCTACCGGGCCGGGGCGAAGCTCGCGGACATGGAGTTCGTGCAGTTCCACCCGACGACGCTGTACGTGGCCGGGGCGAGCCGCTCGCTGATCAGCGAGGCGGTGCGCGGCGAGGGAGCGCACCTGGTCGACCAGGCGGGCAATCGGTTCATGATCCCCGAACACGAACTGGCCGAGCTCGCCCCGCGCGACGTGGTCGCGCGAGCGATTCTGCGCCAGACCCGCGCCACGCAGGCCACACACGTCTATCTCGACGCCCGGCACATCGGCTCAGAGAAGTTCCGCGAGCGGTTTCCCGGCATCTTCGACCTGCTCACGCGCTTCGAGATCGATCCGGGACGCGACCTGATCCCGATCCATCCCGCGGCTCACTACATGATCGGCGGGCTCGCGGTCGATGCCGAGACGCGAACGTCGCTGCCCGGTCTGCTGGCCTGCGGGGAGGCGGCGGCGACGGGACTGCACGGCGCCAACCGCCTGGCGTCGAACAGTCTGCTCGAAGGGCTCGTGTGCGGCGAGACCGCCGGGCGCATCACGCGCACGCTGATCGAGGAACCCGTTTCCCTGCCCCTGCGGATCGTCTCGGACATTCCCCTCTCCGATCGAAGCGAGCTCGACCTCGCCGACGTGCGGTCGTCGCTGCGCAGCGTGATGTGGCGGCACGTCGGGATCAAGCGCGAGGGCGCCCGGCTGCACGAGGTCGTCGAGATGTTCGACTTCTGGGCCCGGTACACGCTGGACAAAATCTTCGACGAGCGGATGGGCTGGGAAACGCAGAACATGCTTCTGCTCGGGGCGCTGATCACACGGGCGGCGGCGTGGCGCGGCGAGAGCCGGGGCACGCATTTCCGCCGCGACGAGCCGGAGTCGAACGACCAGTGGCTGAAGCGGGCGCTGTGGCGAAGCGGCAGCGACGAGCCGCAGACCGTCGCGGTCGGCGGGGAGTAGACGCGGGCCCCACCGCTCACGCGGAATCCCGGCCAAGGCCGGCTCCGCCCCGGGCGAAGCCGGCCATGACCGGACCCGGAGCCGTTCGCGGCTCAATTTCCGGCCGTGAGGAACCGATACTATCCTTGTGCGACCACTTCGCGCGCCGCAAAAGGAGACTCTTGTGCCTCAGAAGAAAGCGCTCATCACCGGCATCACCGGCCAGGACGGCAGCTACCTCACCGAGCTGCTGATCAACAAGGGCTACGAGGTGCACGGGATCATCCGCCGCTCGAGCTCGTTCAACACCGATCGCATCGATCACCTGTATCGCGACCCGCACCTGCCGGACGTGAAGATGAAGCTTCACTACGGCGACCTCGCCGACGCGAACAACATGCGCCGCCTGCTCGACGAGGTCCAGCCGGACGAGGTGTACAACCTCGGGGCCCAGTCGCACGTGCGGGTGAGCTTCGACCTGCCGGTCTACACCGCGGAGGTCGACGCGGTGGGCACGCTCAAGCTGCTCGAGGCGGTGCGGGAGTTCGAGGACTATACCCGGCGGCGGGTGCGGTTCTACCAGGCCTCCTCGAGCGAGATGTACGGCAAGGTGGTCGAGACCCCGCAGACCGAGACCACGCCCTTCTA
>CAYFQS010000023.1:0-7575 GCA_964345245.1 uncultured Planctomycetaceae bacterium
AGATGGATTATGAGCAGACGGACGACGGGTTCACCGCGGTCATCGCGGTGCCCCTGGACCTGCTGGGCTGGACGCCCGAGTCGGGCCAGACGGTTCGCATGGACGTGGGCTACGTGTTCGGCAACGCGAAGGGCACGCGGGCCGCGGCCCGGGCCTACTGGGCCAACAACGGGTTCTCAGCCAACGTGGTGGACGACATTCCCAACGAAAGCCGCCTCGAGCCCGACCAGTGGGGCGAAGCGGTGGTGAAGTAGCCGCCGGCCAGGCCGTCGTTCCCCGGCCGCCCCGGCTCTGCCGGGAGTGATGCTCCCCGCGATCGGGGCGGGCCGGTAGGGCGGCTGATACGAATCCGAGAATCCTCACAGGCACTGGCGCCATGGGCAAGGCGTTCCGACACGTCGGGACACCTTGCCCGCGTGCGCCCCGCCGCGGGGGGCGATCCGGTGGGTTGATCCGTGTCGTCGCCGCCGGCGAAGTTTCCGCGAAGCGTATCAGGGACGCGCAATCGCGGCCGGGGGTCGCGGGTCAACCGGCTACAGCCCGAGGACGTCTTTCATGCCGTAGCGGCCGGCGGGGCGGCCGGCGAGCCACTTCGCCGCGGCGAGCGCGCCCTTCACGTAGCTGTCCCGGCTCGTCGAGACGTGCCTGATCTCCAGGCGCTCGCCGAGGCCGGCGAAGTACGCCGTGTGCTCGCCGGGGTGGTCCCCGATGCGAAGGGTCTGCATGGTGATCTCGTTGGGCTGACGCGTGACCTCGTCGCCGTGCCGCGTGAACACGAGGTCGCGGTCGAAGTCGCGGCCCGCGGTTTCACAGATGCGCCGGGCCAGCGTCAGGGCGGTGCCCGACGGCGCGTCCTTCTTGAATCGGTGATGGGCTTCGAGGATTTCGATGTCGAACCCGTCGCCGAGCATGTCCGCCGCCCGGGCGGCGAGTTCGAAGAGTACGTTCACCACCAGCGAGTAGTTTGAAGCCCAGAGCATCGGGGCACGAGCGGCGGCCCGGTCGATCGCGGCCTGGTCGGCGTCGCTCAGCCCCGTGGTGCCGACCACCATGCCCACGCCGGACCGCTCGCAGAAGGCGATGTGCCGGCGCGTCGCCTCAGGGGTGGTGAAATCGATCAGCAGCGCGCCGGCAAGGGTGTCGGCATCGAGCGAGTCGGTGATGGTGACGCCGAGCGGTTCGACGCCGGCGACCGCGCCCGCGTCCTTGCCGATCGCGGGATGTCCGGGGGCTTCGGTGGCGGCGACGATTTCGAGTTCGGCATCTTCACTGCCCAGGGCGATAAGCCGGCCGCCCATGCGCCCGCCCGCGCCGGCGATGGCGAGATTGACGTGCTTCGTGGTGTTCATGGCGGCATTCTACATCATCCGCGACGCGGCCTCGCTGAAGCGAGGCGCCAACGCCCAACGCACGAGCCCCCGCACTCGCTGAAGCGAGGCGGGCCGGGGGGAATCGCGTCACCGGCGTTAGCGCCCAATGCACGAGTCCCCGCACTCGCTGAAGCGAGGCGGGCCGGTCGGGTTGACCGTCGTCGCGCGACCCATGAAGCTGTGCGATTCGTGACGTACCCGCTGAAGGAGCCCGGCATGCCCACCCGCCACGCGGTGCTCAACCGCCCGATTGACGTCAGTGAGCAGTTCCAGCAGTTCGAGAACGACCACTTCGCCGCGATGGCGGTCGAGTGGTTCGACGCCGCGGCGAGGCAGGGCGAGCTGACCTACCAGCGGCTGCGGCGCAAGCCGCGGCTGGCGTTCAACCAGTTTGCCCTCCCCTTCGAGGAGACGGGGGGCTGGGAGTTTCCGCCGGAGTACGACCTGTCAAAGTTTCCGTTCCGCATCGACTTCGTTTCGCCGCGCACGTTGCGTTTGCGCATCAGCGCCCGGCCGACGATCGAAGACCGCCCGTCGCTCATGCTCGACGGCCCGGTCGCCGAGGACGATTCGTGGGAGGTCGAGGAAACCGGCGCGGGCGTGACCTATCGCGGGCCGCACGGGTCGGTGGCGATCCAGTTCGACCCCTGGCGCCTGACGGTGCGCGATTCGCGGGGCCGAACGCTCACGCAGACCTATCGCTTCGGCGACTCGATGTGCCTGCAGAATCATCACCCGATCCCGTTTTCCTTCGTGCGGGTCGCGCAGGACCTTAGCCGCATGTTCGCCGCGAGCTTCACCCTCGCCCCGGACGAGAAGCTGTACGGGGCGGGCGAGTCGTTCACGCGGCTGAACAAGCGGGGGCAGAAGTTTCCGCTGTATCCCACCGACGCCCACGGGGCCCTGACCGACGCGATGTACAAGCCGGTGCCGATGTTCCTGTCGAGCCGGGGGTACGGGATGTTCGTGCACACCAGCGCGCCGACGACGTTCGACTTCGGTCGGGACTACGACGAGGCGAACGTGATCTACGTGGGCGAAGAGGTGGCGGACCTGTTCCTCTTCCTCGGCGAGCCGAAGGACGTGGTCGAGCAGTACACTGCGGTGACGGGCCGGTCGCCCGTGCCGCCGCTGTGGTCGTTCGGCCTGTGGATGAGCCGAATCACCTACCGCTCGGAACAGGAGACGCGGGAGGTGGCGGCGGAACTCCGCGAGCGGCGGATTCCCTGCGACGTGATTCACCTCGACACCGGCTGGTTCGAGACCGAATGGCAATGCGATTACCGGTTCGCCCGATCGCGCTTCGACGATGCGGGGCGGATGCTCGCGGCGCTGAAGGACCAGGGCTTCCGCATCTCGCTGTGGCAACTGCCCTACTTCACGCCGACCAACCCGCTGTGGCGGGAGGCGGTGGACGGCGGGTACGTCGTGCGCGGCGGGGCGGGCGGCCCGGCCACCGACGACGCGGTGGTCGACTTCTCCAGCAAAACCGCCACGCAGTGGTACCAGGGACTGCTGAGGCAGGTGCTCGATCTCGGGGTGGGGGCGATCAAGGCCGACTTCGGCGAAGGCGCGCCGGTGCACGGGCAGTACGCCTGCGGCCGCACGGGATGGTTCGAGCACAACCTCTATCCGCTGCGTTACAACAAGGCGGTGGCGGAGATCACCGAGCAGGTCACGGGCGAGCGGATCATCTGGGCCCGCAGCGCCTGGGCCGGCTCGCAGCGCTACCCGGTGCACTGGGGCGGCGACGCGGAGAACACCGCCGGCGGCATGGCCGCATCGCTCCGGGCGGGCCTGAGCTTCGGGCTCTCGGGGTTCCCCTTCTGGAGCCACGACATCGGCGGGTTCGTCCGCCGCTCACCGCGCGATCTGTACCGCCGCTGGATGCCCTTCGGCATGCTCACGTCGCACAGCCGATGCCACGGCGCCCCGCCGAGGGAACCATGGGCCTACGACGAGGCGTTCACCGACGACTTCCGCCGGGCGGTCGAGCTCAAGTACCGCCTCATGCCATACATCTACACCCAGGCGAAGATCAGCAGCGAGACCGGCTGGCCCATGATGCGCGCCCTGTTCTTCGAGTTTCCCGAAGACCCCACGGCCTGGTTCATCGAGGACGAGTACATGCTCGGCGACGCGCTGCTCGTGGCCCCGCTGATCGAGCAAGGCGATCGGCGGGTGGTCTATCTCCCGCCGGGCCTGTGGTTCGATTACCAGACGGAGCAGATCTACGAAGGCGGCGTCTGGCACGAGATCGCGGCGGACGAGATTCCCTGTATCCTCCTCGTGCGCCACGGCCGGGCCCTGCCCCGGACCGCGGTCGCCCAGCACACCGGCGAGATCGACTGGACGAATCTGCAGCTCAGCGTCTACGTCCGGTACGCCGCCCACGTTCGGATGCCGCTGTGCCTGCCCGACGACGGCGAGCTGCGTTACGTGAAGCTCAATGCCAACGGCGGGAACTTCACCGTCAGCGCCGATCCCTTCGACGGCCGGGTGAACTGGACCGTCCGCCAGGTGCAGTAGACACGCCCCCGGTACGGGGAAGGTTCAGCCGCGACCCGAGTCCACGCGGACAGCGCCTCGCGGGGGCGCGGATTACGTCGATTCGCCCCGCGAACCGCTCACCTCCTGCGTTGGATCGTCTCGCAGGTGAGCACGACCTGCTGGTCGTCGAAGTCCACGCCGACCACGCGGACGTTGCGGGCCTTGTCGACGGGGATGACCAGTTCGATCTCTTTCATCTTCTGTTTGACCTTGGCCATGGCCTCGGCCCGGGCGGCGTCGACCGAGCCGTACCGCTCGACCATCTTGTCCATGACCGGCCCGGAAGGCAGGGCGAGTCGGCCGCCACGGAGCGTGTCCATCTTGAGTTTCATCGAGCCGTCGGCCTGCGTCTCGGGCACGAACTCCAGACTCACCACCTGCCGCGCGCCTTCATAGTCGACCTCGGCGGCGAAGATGAACCGGTCGTCCTCGATGGCGACCATCGGATTGCTCAGTTCATCGGGAAGCTTGACATCCCCGGCCAGCACGCCGCTCTTCTCCCAGTCCTTGAGCCGGGTGGCGAGCCATTCGTTGAGCTCGCGCTGGGTGAGGGTCATCGCCCATTTCTCTCCGGGCTCGTGAAGCTCGGTCGCCTCGGCGGTCAGTCGCTTCTCGAACTCCGCCGCCCTCGCCTCGACCTCGGCGTACTGCTCATCGTCGGTGATGACGATGCGCTCGTTGACCCAGAACTCGGGCGGCCGGGACCACTGCCGCCAGACCCAGAGCCCGCCGCCGGCCAGACCGAGCACGAGGATCGTCAGCGTCCAGAGCGAACGCCGCAGCCAGCGGCGTTTGCGTCGCGGGGGCTTCGCCTCATTCGCTGGTTCGTTCATTCATAAAGGCCCTGCCCGGATCTGGAGACGCTCGATACTTCTTATCGGCGCGAAAACGGGAGAGGTTTCGCCGGCAATCGCGACAACCCTCGGGCATCTGCTCAACCCGGGAATCGCCGGATCACCAGTGTATCGTTCTGCCCGCCGAAGCCGAAGCTGTTGGACAGGGCGATATCCACCGTCGCCTCGCGGGCCGCGTTGGGCACGCAATCGAGGTCGCACACCGGATCCGGGGCGTCGAGGTTGATCGTCGGCGGGATGCGGCCGTCGCGGATCGTCAGCACGCAGATGATCGCCTCCATCACGCCCGCCGCGGCGATCAGGTGACCGAACATGCTCTTGATCGAACTGATCGGCACCTTCGGCGCGAGCTCGCCGAACACCGCCTTGATCGCCTTGGTCTCGATCGAATCGTTCTCGCTCGTGCCCGTGCCGTGGGCGGAGATGTAGTCGATGTCGGCGGGGGTGAGACCGGCGTTGGTAATCGCGTCCTGCATCGCGGCGATCGCGCCGCGACCTTCGGGATGCATGTCGGTGATGCGGAAGGCGTCGGCGCTCGAGCCGTAGCCGATCAACTCGGCGAGGATGGTCGCGCCGCGCTGCTTCGCGTGTTCGAGGGTTTCGAGGATGATCATCCCGCCGCCCTCGCCGAGCACGAACCCGTCGCGCTCACGGTGGAACGGCCGGGAGGCGGACGCGGGGTCATCATTGCGGTTGGACAGCGCGGTCAGGCGGTTGAAGCCCGTCACGCCGAACGGGTGGATCATCGTGTGGGCGCCGCCGGCGACCATGACGTCGGCGTCGCCGAGGCGGAGGATTTCCATCGCCTCGCCAATCGCCTGCGTCGAGGCGGCGCAGGCGGTGAGGCAGTTGTAGGCCGGCCCGCTCACCTCGAGCTCCATCGCGAGGTGATACAGGGGCATGTTCGGCTCCTGCTCAATCTCGCGCCAGACTTCCATGCGCTGTTTGGCTTCCGCGGCCCAGCGGGGCACGTCCACCTCGCGGCTCTCGGCGTCCCAGCCGCGCAGAGCGCACGCGACATAGTTCTCGAAATCAAGCGACCCCTCGCCCGAGCCGAGGTAGATGCCCACCCGCTCGCGATTGAGCGTTTCGCAGCGATCGAGTCCCGCGGCCTTCCAGGCCTGCACCGCCGCCCCGAGCGCGAAGCCGCTGTTTTTGCCCGCATGCTCGTGATACTCCGGCCGGCGCACGTAATCGCGGTGGTCGTAGTCGGTGACCTCCGCGGCGAAGGTGGTGGGAAAGGTCGAAGCGTCGAACTGCTCGATGGGTTCGATGGCGCTGGTCCCGGCCAGCAGCTTCCGCCAGACCGATTCCACGTCGGCGCCGAGGGGCGTGACCGCTCCCATGCCGGTGATGACCACGCGCTTGTTTTCGTCCTGCGTCATATCAGCGATTCCAGAGTAGTTGCCAATTCAGGCCCGGCGAAGAATGAGCGCCACGTTCTGTCCGCCCTGGGCGACGGCGACGATCATCGCGCAGTTCACCTCGGCGGACTGCGTCGCCGCGGTGGCGACGCGCGGCGCGCCGTCGACCGGCGCGTCACAGTTCAACCGGGCGGGAACGGTCTGCTCGGCGAGCATGCGGGCGGCCATGGCCACCTCCACCCCGCCCGACCCGGCGCCCATATTGCCCACGTACGGCTTGCCGCACCACGCGAGCAACCGCTCCGACCGGTCGCCGAACACGCGGTGATACGCGGCGAGCTCGGCCCGGTCGAACGCCGGAATCCCCGAGCCGAACGGCACGAGCAGATCAATCGCCTCGGCGTCGATCTCGGCGTCGGTCAGGGCGTTGCGGACCGCGGTGGCGATGCCCTTGCCCTCCGGGTCCGGCTCCAGGCCGTGCCCTGCCGGATAGATCGAATGCCCCGCCCCGAAGCCGATGAGCTCGGCGTGGACCCGGGCCCCGCGCCGCTCGGCCGTCTCCATCGCCTCGACCACGAGGATGCCGCCGCCCTCGCCGATCACCGACCCGTCCGCCGACTGATCGAAAGGGCGCACGGCCGCGGCCGGCTCGTCGTTGTGCGTGGCGGTCAACCGGCCGGCGAACTGCTGCCGCAGGTAGGCCATCGGGTTCATCTTGCTCTCCGCCCCGCCGCAGAGGCACATGTCCGCCGCGTCGCGCTGGATCACCCGCATCGACTCGCCGATGCTCAGCCCGCTCGACGCCTCGCCGCACGTGATCGTGTTGCTCGGACCCTGCGAATCGTGAATGATCGTCACGTGGCAGGCGAGCATGTTCGGCAGGTACTTCAGCAGCCACAGCGGCGTGAGGTGGTTCATGCCCTCCCGGCCCCACTTGTGAATGTCGAAATTGCCCGCGTCGTCGGTCGACTCGGCCAGGGCGGAGGTGAGTTCGTCGATGTCGGCCGCGATCAGCCCCGCCCCGATGTGGGCCCCGCTCCGCCCGCCGGGGTAGGTGCGCTCGCCCTCGGGATCGACGCCCGGCGTGACGAGCCCGGCGTCGCGCACCGCGAGATCAGCGGCGGCGACGGCCAGCTCGATGTCCCGAGCCATCACCTTCGTCGCCTTCCGGTAATGCTTGGGCACGATCTTGTTGACCTTGAACTCGTGCACCGTGGAGGCGACCTGGCAGTCGAAGCCCGAGGGATCGAAGGTATCGATGCGCTCGACGGCGCTGCGGCCTTCACAGGCCGTCTCCCACAGGGCGTCCAGCCCGGCCCCGGCGCCGGTGATCGCTCCCAGTCCTGTAATGACCACGCGTCGTGTCATGGTTGCCTTTCCGTCATGTGCCCGAGCGAACGGGCCAGTTTACTTGACCGGCGCAGCGCTCTCCAGTCG
>CAYFQS010000023.1:7675-18934 GCA_964345245.1 uncultured Planctomycetaceae bacterium
CCCCCGCACTCGCTGAAGCGAGGCGGGCCGATCCGTCCTACGTTTGATCTTCCCCCTCGGATCACCGATGATTCCCGCCCCGGCCGACGGGGCTGACGATTCACGCCACTGGGAACCGCCGCATGATTCACGAGCACAAGTATCGACTGGACCATCTTCGCCGTGCCGCCGACATGCTCGCCAGGCACGTGAAGCGGGCGGAACGTCCGCTGAGCGACATCGCGGTGCTCGAGCCGGCCCCCGCGCGGTTCGACTGCCCCGAAGACTCGGGCGACTGGCAGCCGATCAGCGTGGGCGAGGCGTGGGGCGGCGGGCAACAGTGGGCGCTGTTCCGCGGCAAGGCCGAGGTCCCCGCGGAGTGGAAAGGCGGGCGAATCGAGCTGCGCATGTCGCACGACATCCGCTGGCTCGCCCCGGCCCGGGACGACCACTTCCCCGCCGGCCCGGAGGGACAGCTCTTCATCGACGGCCAGCGGGTCGGGGCGATCGACGCGTGCCACAAGTCGATCCGCCACGCGTTCAAGCCCGGCCGCACGTCCGATGTCCGGGCGGTGGTGTTCGCCGGCCGCTGCCCCTGCCGCCATCGCCTCGGCGCCTTCTCCATCGCGTGGGTCGACGCCGCGGCTGACAAGCTCGCCTGGGACCTGACCGCCACGCTCGACGTGATCGACCAGCTCGACGAGGCGTCCATGGCCCGGGAGCGACTGATCCGGGCGGTCGAAGCGGCGATCGACGCGCTGAACCTGACGGAAATCGCCAATGACCTGGTCCCGGCGGAGATCGTTCGCGATCCGCGGCGGACGCTGCTCTACGAATCGGTGCCGGCGGCTCAGCGGGCCTTCGATGAGCGGATGCAGGAGTTGCCCGACGCCGGCGAGGTGCCGCAGATCAGCGCCGTCGGCCACGCCCACATCGACCTCGGCTGGCTCTGGCCGATGAGCCAGACCCGTCACAAGTGCGTGCGGACCTTCGCCACGCAGGTTCGCCTGCTCGAGCAGTACCCGGAATGGGTGTTCCTGCAGTCGAGCCCGCAGGCGTACGCCTGGGTGAAGGCCGACGCCCCGGACCTCTTCGAGCGCATCCGCCAGCTCATCAACGACGGGCGATGGGAAGCCAACGGCGCGATGTGGGTCGAAGCCGACACCAACGTGCCCAGCGGCGAGTCGCTCGTGCGACAGCTTCTCTACGGCAAGCGATATTTCCGCGAACGCCTCGGCGTGGACAGCAAGGTGCTCTGGCTGCCGGACGTGTTCGGCTACTCCGCCGCCCTGCCGCAGATCCTCAAGCTCGCCGACGTCCACGCCTTCATTACCAGCAAGATCAGTTGGTCGCAGTTCAACCGCTTCCCGCACGATGCGTTTGCCTGGCGCGGGATCGACGGCACGGAGTTGCCCACGCAGTTCATTACCACGCCCTCCGACTGGCGGAACACGGTGGACACCTACAACGCGCAGGCCACCGCGTCGGAGCTGCATCGGCAGTGGGATCGCTTCTCGGAGAAGCACCTGCTGCACGAGCCGTCGATGAGCTTCGGGTTCGGCGACGGCGGCGGCGGGCCGAACGAAATCATCCTGGAACGCGTCACCCGCTACCGCGGGCCGCGGAAGATCGAGGCCATGCCGCAGGTCAAGCTGGAGCCGGTGGCCCGGCTCGCCGAGCGCCTCGTCCGCCGGGCCGGCGAACTGTTCGTCTGGGACGGCGAGCTGTACCTCGAACTGCACCGCGGCACCTACACGTCGCATGGCTGGTTGAAGCGGTTCAACCGCAAGAACGAGATTCGCCTGCACAACGTCGAGTGGCTCGCGTCGCTCGCCGCCGACCACGGCTACGAGCTGGACAAGGAGAAGCTCGACGAACTGTGGCGGAACCTGCTGCTGATCCAGTTCCACGACATTCTGCCCGGCTCGTCGGTGACGGAACTCTACGACGAGGTGCGACCGATTGAGCAGCGGATCGCCGATGCGGCCGACGACATGGTCGCCGCGGCGGCGACCACCGTCGCCGAGCAGGTCGACACCTCTCAGGCCGAGCGCCCGGTGGTGCTGTTCAACACGTTGAGCACGGAGCGAAGCGATCCGGTGAAGCTGCCCGACGGTTCCTGGCGGGACGATGTGATCCTCCCCGCCGGCGGGTGGGCGATGATCGACGCCGCCGCACCCATCAGCCGCGACGAGCCCACCGTGCTGCAGGTGACCGAGGACGGCCGGCGGCTGTCGAACCGGTGGTGGTCGATCCACCTCGACGAGGCCGGCCGCATCGACGAGGTCTACGACCAGATCCACGACCGCCAGATCCTCCGCAAGGGCGAAACGGCGAACGAATGGCAAGTCTTCGAAGATCGGCCTTTGAACTGGGACGCCTGGGACATCGACCTCCATGCGACGGACCTGCGCCTCGAGGACCCGACGCTCGCGTCCATCCACGTGGTCGAGCGAGGCGAGGTGCGGGTCGCGGTCGAACTGCTCTGGCGTCTGCCCCAACGCCCGCAGGGCGAATCGAGCGTGATCACCCAGCGGATCGCCCTCTACGCCGCGAGCCCGCGGATCGACTTCGAGACGCACGTCGACTGGCACGAACACCACAAGGTGCTCAAGGTCGCCTTCCCGGTGGACGTGCGGGCGACCGAGGCGACGTGCGAGATTCAGTTCGGCCACCTCAGCCGACCCACGCATCGCGACACGTCGTGGGACCTGGCGAAGTTCGAAATCTGCGCCCATCGGTTCATCGACCTCTCCGAGCACGGGTTCGGGGTGGCCCTGCTCAACGACTGCAAGTACGGCCACGACGTGCGGGACAACGTGCTGCGTCTGACGTGCATCAAGAGCGCCCAGGCCCCGAGCGCCGTCGCCGACCAGGGCGGGCACGAATTCACCTACGCCCTGCTGCCGCACGCCGGCGATTTCCAGGACGCGGGGGTGCCGCGGGCCGCGGCCGAGCTCAACACCCCGCCCGTCATCGTCGAACCCGGCAGTTCACAAGGCGAGTTGCCCGTCCAGTCGGCGTTCATCGCCTGCGACAACGACGCGGTGGTGATCGACACCGTCAAGCCCGCCGAGGACGGCAAGGGGCTGATCGTGCGGCTGTACGAGGCGTTCGGCTCCCACGCCCGGGCGACGCTGACGCTGCCGAAGCCGGCCGGGTCGGTTCAGTGCGTGAACCTGCTCGAAGAGCCGCTGGACCAGCACGGCGCGATGACCCACGAACACGACAAGGTCACGGTCGAGGCGAGGCCCTTCGAGATCGTGACGTTGCGGGTGCGGTGAGGTTCCGACATCTGCCGTCGGGGTGCCACGGTCGGACCCGGAACGAAGTGGAGGGCCGGCCGTGCGCTTTCCGGCGCGACCTCGCTTCCGCGAGGCGGGCCGAAGCGTCACACCCCCGCGCTGATCACGCGGTCGATTTCGTCGAAGCTGGTGATGCCCTCGGCCACGAGGCGATAGCCCGACTCTTCCAGTGAGTTGAAGAGCATGCCTTCCACCGCCTTGCGGATGTTCTGCATGGTGGGGTTGTTGAGGATCGCGTCGCGGAGATCGTCGGTGGCGGTGAGCAGTTCGTACACGCCGTGCCGGCCGAGGTAGCCGGTGTTCAGACACCGCCCGCAACCGCAGGGGAAGAAGGCCTTCGAGACATCCTGGGCGTACTTGTTCATCTTCATCATCTGGGCCGAGGTCGGCCGCATCGACACCTTGCAGTGCGGGCAGAGCACGCGGACCAGCCGCTGGGCGAGCAACACGTTCACCGCGGTGCCGACGAGGTACGGCTCGACGCCGAGGTCCATCAGGCGGAACACCGCCCCGATCGTGTCCCGCGCGTGGACCGTGCTGAGCACGAGGTGGCCGGTGACCGCGGCCTGGAGGGCGATCTGGGCCGTCTCCGGATCGCGAATCTCGCCCACCAGCAGCACGTCCGGGTCCTGCCGCAGCACCGACCGCAGCAGCGACGAAAACGTGTTGCCATGCGACTCGTTGACGGGAATCTGCGTCACGCCGTCAATCTCGAACTCCACCGGGTCTTCGATGGTGATCACGTTACGCTGGTTGGCGTCGATGTCGCGCAGGGCGGCGTAGAGCGACGTGGTCTTGCCGCTGCCCGTCGGCCCACACACGATGAACATCCCCGAGTCGGCGCGGATGGTGCGATTGACCGTGTCCTCCATCCAGCTCGGCAGGCCGAGGTCCTTGACGTACATCGGCGAATTGGCGAGGTCGAGCACGCGGATCACCAGCTTCTGCCCATGCACCGCCGGGGTGAGACTCACGCGAAAGTCGATCCGCCGCCCGGGCACCTGCAGCCGGAAGTGCCCTTCCTGCACCACCGACTTCTGGGTGATGTCGATGTCGCACAACACCTTCACCAGACTCAGCAGGCGGATCGCGAGCGTACTGTGCAGCTCGAGAACGTCCACCATCAGCCCGTCCACGCGAATCCGCACGCGGAACCTGCCCGCCTTCGGCTCGACGTGCACGTCGCTGGCGTGCACCTGCAGACACACCATCAGCAGCAGCCGCAGCAGCCGCACCGCCTCCCGGCCGCTGTCATTGTCCTTGCCCGTGTCGCGATGCACCATCTTGCCCCGGGCGTTGATCATCGCCACCTGCTTCAACTCGAAGCCCGGCTCGGGCAGCGAGGCGATGATCTCGTGCAGCGACTTCTCGCACTCACGGGCGAGCTTGACCAGCTCCTTGTCGGAAATCCGCTGTTCGTCGTCCGGGACCTGGACGGAAGACCTGTTCCCCGAATCGCCGTCGCCGAAGCTGACCGCCTTGCGCTCGGCCTGGGGCGGGGACGTTCGGCTCTCATCGTCGTGCTCAATCAGCGGCAGCGGGTCTTCTTCGCTGTCGCCGCTCAGGAAGCGCAGCTCCGTCTTGCCGATGCGGATCACGTCGCCCGGCTTGAGCGTCCCCGTGCCCACGGGCTTGCCGTTGAGCTTGGTGCCGTTGCGGCTCTCAAGATCGCGGACCTGATAGCCACCGCCTCCCTGCTCCACCACGCAGTGGTGACGGCTGGCGCGGTCGTCCCGCACGATCAAACCGCTCGCCGGGTGTCGCCCGATCGTCAGCGGCTCGTCGCGCAGCGGCGTCCGCGTCGTTTCCCCCTCCTGCTGAACCTCCAGAAAAGGACGCGCCATGTAGCCATGCTCCGAGTCAATCACGTTCGGCGGATATCATAACCGAACGCGGAGGGCGGGAGTGGAAGCTCGATGCTCGACGCCGAATGCGTCAATGCTTCAATGAAGCAAAAGTCCTTGAACCTTGGCGCATGGGAGCATCAGGGCGTTGATTCTGGTTTCGGGTTTGGAGTTTCGGGTCTGCCGCCCCCCCAACCGCCGATCCGTTCCGCGGG
Organism: uncultured Planctomycetaceae bacterium; assembly: GCA_964345245.1. Classification (GTDB taxonomy): domain Bacteria; phylum Planctomycetota; class Phycisphaerae; order Phycisphaerales; family Zrk34; genus CAYFQS01. The sequence goes on from CAYFQS010000023.1 coordinate 13,019, forward strand.
CCGTCTCGACCACCACACGAGACAGACCACGCCGAGGAAGAACATGATCGCGCTGAGCCATTGGCCTCGGGTGAACTGGAGCCCGGCGAGTCGCTCGTAGCCGATGTGGACATCGGGGAGTCGGAACTGCTCGCCGATGATCCGCACGATGGCGTAGGCGATGAGGAACCAGCCGCTGACGATGCCGGGCTTGCGGGGCACGCGCCAGATGAGCCAGAGCACCGCGAAGAGCAGCGCTCCTTCGAGCAGCGCTTCGTAGAGCTGCGATGGATGGCGGGGCAGCAGGGCCGGGTTATCGAGCAGCGCCGCCGCCACCGCGTCGCCCGTCCGGGTGGCGGTCTGCACCGTGGCGACGATCTGGTCGGTCACGCGATGGACGAAGTCCACCGCGACGGCGTCGACTTCGAGGTGCGTGATCGCGGTGGTCCACTGATCGGGATCGACGCCCATGAGCTGCGCCGCGGGGGTGAGCGACGGCAGCTTCTCCGGATGATGGGCGGGCCAGTCGAGGATGTCGTGGGGGAACTTGACGGCCCAGGGCAGGTCCGTGGAGACGGGCCGACCGACGAGCTCGCCGTTGATGAAGTTCGCCACGCGTCCGAAGCACACGCCGATCGTGCCGGTAAGCGCGCAGAGGTCCATGAGGTGGAGCATGGGCACGCCGCGTCTTCGGGCATAGAGCCAGACCGCGGCGAGGATGCCGATGATCCCCCCGTGCGACGCCATGCCCCCCCGGTTGACCGCGAGCACGCCCCACCACGGGAAGCCGGTCTGGAAATCGATGAACAGCTCGGGCTTGTAGAACAGGCAGTAGCCCAGCCGGCCGCCGATGATGGTGCCCAGCGCCGCGTAGACCACGAAGTCGCCCACGCGATCGGGTTCGATGAGGATGAGCCGGCGCTTGGCCAGCGCCCGCAGGATGAGCAGGGCGACGACGAACCCCGCGACGTAGGACAGGCCGTACCACCGCAGCCCGAACGACTCGCTCAGACGAATGGCGAACGGGTCGAACCGGTGCAGGTAGACAGCCAGGGCGGTCATGGGCGTTGGTCGTTCGTGTCGGGTCGCGAGCGGTTGAGCGTCTCGGCGAGATTCTCGCCGATGCGGTCGACCACCCGGGCGAGGTCGCGGCGGTCCCGGTCGCCGAGTGGTTCGAGCACCTGCAGGAGCATCTCGCGGTCGGCCTTGCGGTAGGTGTTGTAGACCCGCCGGCCGAGGGCGGTGATCTCCACGTCGGTTCGCCGGCGATCGTCGTCGTTCGGGCAACACACGATGTACGAGCCGGCCTCGGTCGACATCATGGACTGGAGAATCCGCGTCATCTGGGCCGGCAGCACCCCGACTTCCTCCCGCAGCTCGGTCAGCGGCATCGATCCGGGGCCGGCCAGACGGTCGAGCGTGAGCACCTGCAGTTCGGTCAGCTCCGGCAGGAGCGTGCGGCGGGACCGCTGGCGCGCCCGCGTGATGCGCGTGGTCAGATCGAAGATCGCGTCCGCCGTCTCAATCAACGCCGACCGGTCGTTATCAGTCATGACCACCGGGCCCTCGCGTAAAACTGTCCGACAATCTAGGTGATTGCCGGGCCGTGTCAAACGCGAAGAGGCAAGCCGAGCGGCCCCCGCCATCCGCGCGTTCAAGGTTCGGGTTTCGAGGTTCGGGTTTCTACCAGGTGTACTTCACGGTATACCGCACGACCTTCTCGCCGTCGCGCGGGACGTTGACCTTGAAATGGATCGTCCGCGCGTCGATCTTCTCGTAAGGATCGCTGCGGTCGATGATCTGCCAGTTCGACCAGCGATAGAGGTTCTCCTTCACGATCACGTCGACCGGCTCGTCCTTGTGGTTGCGGAGCTTGATCTCGAAGGACTCGACCATCACGTTCGCTCGCTGGTCGACGCGGAAGTCGGTCTGCGTCCGTTCGCCCACCACGTCGAAGGCCTGACCCGTCCGGATCAGAATCCGCTCGTCCTTCGGGGTGTGGTCGATCAGGTCTTCGCCCACGAACTCGAGGGTCCCGTCGGCCGGGTCCTGCTTGTAGACCCGTACCTTGCCGCGGGGGAAAGGCATGCCGAGGTTGTTCTCTTCGTCGTTGTGGAATCGCAGGTAGACGTCGACCTTCTTGTTCGACTGGTTGCCGAGCTGGCGGTTGGTCTGAGGCGAGGCGAAGCGCCAGTGCGATCCGCTCGGCATGCCGTAGTAGACCAGCACCTTCTCGATCTCCACCCCGGTCGCGGTGGGAAACAGGGCGATCTGCTTCGTCGCGTTCTGCTCCAGCGTGGTCGGCCGGGGCAGGGTGTACAGGTGATATTCGAAGAACTGCTTCTCCTCGAAGCCCGCGTCGGCGGCTTCCCGGGCCATCATCATCCGTGCCCGCCCCGGCGCCTGACGCCGCTGCTTGATCCGCTGCACGTCGCCCGCGATCAGCTTCAGCTTCGCATCGGCGTAGGTCGCGCCCGACAGGTTGATCAGCGTCACCCACGAGCTGATGTCGGCCGCGGTGTCGTCGGCGTTGAGCACGAGGTTGTAGTCCGCCTTCCACGTCATGCCCGACGTCTGGTACGCGGTGCGCACGCGATGCTCCCCGCCCCGCCGAGCGTTGATCAGCCACGACAGCGTCGGCCGGGTGATCAGCCCGCCCGGCAGCTCGCCGAGTTCCACCTGCGCATCACTCCGCGAGACGATCCGCAGTCCGTCGCCTGCCCGGACCACGAGCTGGCCCTGATTGCTCGACAGCAGCTTGCCCGTGATCAGCTCCACTTCGTCACCGAGCATCACGCGCAGCGTGACCCTCTGGTCGACGTACTTCTCGAGCAGCTTCGCCGGGCTCACCAGGTCGAACTGGAAGCTCTGCTCCATCACCGCCGTCCCTTCGGGGTCGGTCAGGTCGGTAAAGCTGACGGTGGTGGGGTCGATGAACTCGGCTACGTCGGTGAAGTCGAGCGACTGCCGGCCTTGTTCGAGATCGAACGAGCGAATCTGCCGCACCACGCCGAATCCGGGCACCTGCCAGGCGAAATTCGGGTGATCCCCCTGGCGCTGCTGGGCGATGAACTGCTGCGGATCGAATCCCGCCGGGTCGGCGGAGCTATACACCGTCACGCTCGTCTCCGGCTGGGCGACGGCGGCGGCGGCAACGAAGAGCGCGCCGGCAAAGCATGCGATACCAATCAGACGATGCATCATGACCTCCTTGGGGGATGGCGGCAATCAAAGGAACACCGCGGCCGATCATTACATGATATGCGACGCGGGAGATCGCGTCCGGTTCACGCGATGGACGGCATGGGCGGGCTCGTCGAGCTCGCGGCCGTGGCGTACTCGCCGACGCTGCTTGCCTCTTCGCGGTCCACGCCCTCCCAGAAAGCCGCGAACGCCTCGTCCCAGCCGGAGTTCGCCGCGTTCTCGATCCCGCGCTGCCGCATCAGCGCCCGCAGGTTGTCGTCGGCGTAGATTCGCACCATCGCCTCGAGCAGTTCGCCCGGGTGATCGAGGTCGACCACGATGCCGGAGTCGGTGGACTCGACGATCTCCCGGGGCCCGCCCCGGTCGCTGACGATGACCGGCACGCCGCACGCCTGGGCCTCCAGCACCACGTTGCCGAACGTGTCCGTGGTGGAGGGGAACACGAAGCAGTCACAGGCGGTGTAGGCCCGTGCGACGTCGTCGCCGTCGAGGAAGCCGGTGAAGATGATGTCGTCGCGCCGGTACTTGTCCTGAAGCTCGGCGAACTGCGGGCCGTCGCCGACGATCACGAGCTGGGCGTCGTGCTCGCGTTTGCGGAACTCGACGAACGTGGCCAGCAGGGCCTCGACGTTTTTCTCACGCGAGACCCGGCCGACGTAGATGAAGGTGAACCGGTCGCCCGCGCCGAATCGGCCGAGGAAGTCCGCATCGTCGTGGTCCGGGTGGAAGCGGTTGAGGTCGATGCCCCGCGGCATGACCTTGAGCTTCTCCGGGTCAAAGCCCTGGTTGGCGAGCAGGTCCAGGTACGCGCGGCTCGGGACGTAGATCGTGCTCATCTGGTTGTAGAACCACCGCATGAAGCCCCAGGTCATCTCCTCCAGCAGCGCGTTGTCGGTGAAGTGACGCACGTACTGCGGGAAGTCGGTGTGGTAGATGCCGGTGGCGGGGATTCGCAGCAGCCGGCCCGCGGCCAGGGCGTTCATGCCCAGCGGCCCCGGCGTCGAAATGATGATCTCGGAGAACTGCTCTCGCTCCAGCCACTCCATCACCTCGAGGAATGGCGGGAAGGCGAGCATCTGCTGCTCGTACTCCGGCAGGCGGAAGGTGCCCACCGGCTGGAAGTTCTGCAAGCTGATCCCCCAGGTCGGCGCCTCGTCGAGACAGGTCACCACGGTGAGCTGCTTGTGCCGACGCTGGGCGCACTCGGCCATGGTGCGGATGGTGCGGCTCACGCCGTTCACGTCGGTGAACGTGTCGGTCACCCACGCACGCTTCTGCGAGCGGGCGGCGAGATGGCGGGAGCTTTCGAAGGCCCCGGCCAGATCGCGCAGGAACGTCTCGTCCTTGTGCTGGGTGGAGAAGGCCGCGAGATACGGCGCGATGCTCAGCCCCACCGGGGCGAGGGAGGCGAAGGTCTGCAGCGATTCGACCATGTCCCCCGCCCGCAGGTGCTGAATGAACTTTTCGAAGAAGCTGTAGCCGAGCTGCTGGCTGATGTTGCAGGCGATTTCGAAGCTGCGGTCGTCGGTCTGGATCGCCCCGTCGCCGTTGTCCGCGCTCCGTCGGGCGAACAGCCCGCTGAACTCGTGGATCAGCGTCTGCTCCATCGGGCTGTAGGTTCTGATCTTCCGCCGGCGGAAGCCGCGGTACACCGCGTCTTTCATCCGCCGGCCGACCGACTTCGGCGGCTGGCGCGGTTCCTCGAGCATCTTCTTGAACAGCTCGCCGAGGATCGTCTGCTTCGAATCGTCGCCGCTGAGGAAACGGTCCTGGTAGAAGCTGTGAGCGATGTGGTAGAAGCTGTGGGCGAGGCGTAAGCTCGTCCCGCCTCGCCCGCCCATCTCGTGGCGGCCCGCCCGCAGGTGATCGAGATAGGCCGCCACTGTCTCCACATGGGGCGTGATCGTGTAAGCCCCGGCGGAGTAGACGCTGGAATGGTCGTCGCTGCCGCCGGTGAAATGCTTCTTCCACGGCTCGGGGCCGATGGGGTCGATGCGGTGCTTCTCGGCGAGTCGCTCGATGTCGGAGCGGGTGATGTTGCGGAGCACCACGTTCGCCAGCTCGCACGCCCGCGGATCGCGCGACCCGTTGATCCCCTCAAAGCAGTTGAACAGCACGATGAGTTTCTCAAACTGCTCCACCGTCAACCGATCGTTCACCCGGAACAGCGGGTGGGCCACGGAATGGATGATGTCCTCGTGCAGCACGTAATCGCGCAGGTCGTAGATGCTCTCGCGGACCTCCTGGATGACCTCGAACTGCTGCGGCGTGATGCCGATCACGAGGAAGTGGACCTTGCAGCGATCCTCGGGGAAGTAGGTCGTGACCTCGTTGGAGATGAACGTGCCGGGCAGGTGGGCGATCTCCATCGCCCCGTCGATGCAGTTGTGATCGGAGATGGTGACGAACTGCATGCCGCGGCGGCGGACGGTGTGATACAGCTCGACCGGCTCGACGAAGCTCTCCGGCGAGCCGAGCCGGCGAAGAATCCACTCGCTCGGCCGATTGGAGTACTTGCTGTGGACGTGGAGATCAGCGCGGGAATGCATCCGTAGGTCTCCCATGGGTCGGGTTGCGGGTGGAGTAAGCGCCTTCACAGGCCGTGAGCGTGTGGCATGGACTCATCGCGTGGCCGTCCCTGGCGGGTGCGATCACCAACCTTCCTTGACCTGCGCAAACCTACCCGCGCCATGCGAGGATTGTGTGAGAGACCGGTTAGGAACACATTTTCAT
>CAYFQS010000024.1:0-18903 GCA_964345245.1 uncultured Planctomycetaceae bacterium
CGCGTGCGGGATGATGGGTGCGGCCCGGTGAACCGGGCCGCGCCGGGGCGTGTGCCGCCTTGGGGCGGCGCCGGGTCGCATGCGACGGGCTGGTGCGCGGCGTGACATGTCGCCAGAAGCAGACTGAACCGGCGTGAGCACGGATGAGACGGACACGTGCGCGCGGGAGAACAGGCCCCCGAGCGGCATTCCCGAATTCACAAGCAAAGTGGGCGGCGGGGCTTGGCGGCGCGGTCGGTCCGTGGCCGCGCACTCGAGCGACGGCTCAGCCCTCTATGAAATGTGCTTCAACTGTTCAGTTCGACGCGCCGCGGTGCATGTCGGGGGCGACATGGGGCGACACGCGAGGCGACATCGCCGAAGCGACACGCCGGCCGCGACTTACGAGAATATGGCCCGTGTCACCGGGGGGCGCGACCGACATTTGCCGGTCCGTGCGCGCCGGGCGGCGCACGATCCGGTCGCGGCGGGCGGCGCGCCCGGCGTGCGTCCTTTCGTTCTCATCCGACATGAGCGGCGAACGGCTCGCGCTCTCGCGGCGGGCGCGATTTGTGCTATCTTCGTTCATCCCGCAAGAAAGGACGCCATGAGTCAGCAACCCAACATCGTTTACATTTTCACCGATCAGCAATCCGCCATCGCCATGAGCTGCGCCGGCACCGGCGACCTGCACACGCCGCACATGGACCGCCTGGCCGCGGAGGGCGTGCGGTTCGAAAACGCCTACTGCGCCTTTCCGTTGTGCGTGCCGTCCCGAGTGAGCATGCTCAGCGGCCGGATGCCCTCGGCCCAGGGCGTGACGGGCAATGCCGTGGAATGGTCCGACGAGGCGCTGGCCGGGACCGCCGGGCGACTGCTCCGCGAGGGGGGCTACCGCTGCGCCTGGGGCGGCAAGTGGCACGCCGGCTGGGGCATCGCCCTGCCCGATCCGGGGGAACACGACTTCGGCTTCGAGCGCATCAGCGGGTTCGATGACAACGCTTTGCCCGGCGCGTGCGCCGAGTTCCTGTCGCGGGAGCACGATCGGCCGTTCTTCCTGGTGGCGTCGTTTGACAATCCGCACAACATCTGCGAGCACAGTCGCGACCAGGTCATTCCGTGGTGCGAGATTCCCGCAGTCGGCCTCGCCGATTGTCCGAATCTGCCGCTCAACCATGCCGCGCAGCCGCAGGAACCCGACGCGATCACCCATTGGCGCACGAGCGACCCGGGACGTTCGCGGGCCCCCTCGTACGATCCGGATCGCTGGCGACAGTTCCGCCATGCGTACGGCCGGCTCGTCGAATACGTGGATGCACAGGTCGGTCAGATTCTCGACGCGATCGATCAATCCGGCCGCGCCGAAGACACGGTCGTGATCTTTTCCTCTGACCACGGCGACATGAACGGGGCTCACGATCTGAATCAGAAGTGGGTGCTCTACGAGGAGTCGTCCCGCATTCCGTTGCTCATCCGCGATCCGATGGGCGGTCGTCGCAGCGCAGTGGATGCCCGACTGGTCAGCAACGGGCTGGACCTGCTGCCGACGCTGTGCATCTACGCGGGAATTGAGCCGCCCGAGGGGCTGCCGGGGGCGAGTTGGCGGCCGCTGATCCGGGGCGAGTCGGCGCCGTGGCGGGATTACGTCCCGGTGGAAACCTTCCTGAACTGCCCCGGTGGCGGGTGGGCAAGGATGATCCGCACCGAGCGGTACGCCTATCACCTTTACGCCGCGGGCCGGCATCGAGAGCAGCTTTACGACCTCGAAGCCGATCCCGGACAGATGGTCAACCGGGCCGTGGAATCACGGTACGCCGGCGCGCTGCACGAACACCGACAGCGACTGGCGGACTGGTGCCGATCCACGAACGACCGGGCGCTGACGCACTATACACATCCGGATTGCCTCGCCGTGCCCGGCCTCGGGTGGGTGCCGCTCGAGGACTGACACGGGAAGGGTCAAGCGCGTTCGGGGCGCCGGCGGAGTGGGTCGCGGACTTTCGCCTCCAGGGGATCAAGTATGCTCGGCACGTCAGTAAAACGGCCCACCGCGGTTCAGCGATGGGCCGGGGAAATTCGAGTTTGGGACCATGGTTTACGCGTCTTGCTTCTCATCCGGGGGCGGCTGCTCGTGCTCACCGCCGGCGTCGGATTGGGGTTCGGCTTCTTCGGCCGCCTGTTCTTCCGGCGTTTCGGGCGTTTCGGCTTCGGCCACCGCTTCAGCAGCCGCCGGGGCTTCGGTCTCGGACTCGGCGACCGCCGACGCCTCGGACTCGGCCGGCTCGCTCTTGCCGCGACGGAGTCGGGCCGCGAACGCCGCCCGCTTGTTCTGCTTCTGCCGGCGACGGGAAAAGCGGCCGGTGACCTGCGGGCCCGCTTCCTCTTCACCGATGAGCTGGAGCACCACGAGGTCCGTGGCGTCGCCGATGCGGTGCTGATCGAGCCGGATGATGCGGGTGTAGCCGCCCGCCCGATCCGCAAACCGCGGGGCGATCTCGTCGAAAAGGTGCTTGACCACGCGAGGCCCGCCGATCACATCGCCGTACTTGTTGTACTCGACGTCCGGATCGTCTTCGCTGCGGATCATGATCGGATCGCCAATGCGGCTGATCACGCGGCGACGCGAGGCGAGGTCGCCCTTGCGGGCCCAGGTGATCAGGCGCTCGACGAAGGGCTGCAAGCTCTTGGCCTTCGCGAGCGTGGTGGTGATCTGTCCATGGGTGAACAACGCGACCGCCATGTTCCGCCACATGGCCATGCGGTGTTCGGGCGAACGATTCAGTCGGTATCCGGCAACTGCGTGTCTCATGGCGAGATTCCTTTCCACCGCCGGGCGGCGATGCGCCGGCCGCGGGGGCCGACGTTCGGGGGATCACTCTTCGTCCTCGTCCGCCGCCTGTTCGGCCTCGTCCGCCGACTCTTCGGCCGCGGCCTGTTCCTCCGCGTCTTCCTCGTCGTCATCGTCGTCATCGTCCGGCATGACGAAGGCGTCCATCTGCTCATCCTCCGAGTCCGGCACGTCCATGTCGAGCGACAGACCGAGGTCGGCCAGTTTCCGCTTCACTTCGCGAAGCGACGTTTTGCCGAAGGCCCGGACCTGCATGAGGTCGGCCTCGTTCATGCAGACCAGTTCGCCCACCGTGCGGATGTTCGCCGAGTGCAGGCAGTTGTTCGCCCGGACGCTGAGTTCGAGATCGTCCACGGGGATTTCGAGTTTGCGCTGCAGTTCTTCGTCGACGCCGGCCTTCATCGCGGCGGCCTCGGAGATCTCCGCCGCACCGATCTCGTAGTACTGCACGAAGGGGTTCAGGTGCTTTCGGAGGACCTTGGCCGCCTCGACGAGGGCCATGTCCGGCGTCACGGCGCCGTTGGTCCAGACTTCGAGGGTCAACTTGTCATAGTTCGTGCGCTGGCCGACCCGGGTGTCTTCCACCTTGTACCGCACGCGGAGCACGGGGGAATAGACCGCGTCGACGTGGATCACGCCGACCTCGGACTCCTCTTCCTCCGCCTCCATCGCTTCACTTGCGGGGACGTACCCGCGGCCCTTCTCGACGGTGAATTCGACTTCGAAGTCCACCTCATCGGTCAGCGTCCCGATCACCAGGTCCTTGTTCAGGATCGTGATCGACGTGTCGGCTTCGATCATGTCCGCGCTGACTTCGCCCGGACCGACCGCGCCGAGAGACATCGTCCGTGGCTCATCGCCTTCCATCTGCACGACGAGGTTCTTGACGTTCAGGATGATGTCGGTGACGTCTTCCTGGACGCCTTCGAGCGAGGTGAACTCATGGGCGGCGCCCTTGATCTTCACCCGGGTGACGGCGGCGCCTTCGATGGTCGAAAGCAGGATCCGCCGCAGCGAATTGCCCACGGTCGTGCCGAGCCCGCGCTCGAAGGGCTCGACCACGAAACGGCCGTAGGTGTCGGTGTTGCGTTCTCTGTCCGGCTCGACCCGAGTGGGCAGTTCCAGGCCTCTCCATCGGATGCGCATGTCAGTAGCTCCTTGGCGGCAGCGGTGCCTTGTCAGCGGCAGGGCTTCGAGTCGCGGTCGCCGGTGCCTGCTGCCGGCAGCAACGGCGCCTTCTTCACGAAGCCGGGGGGTTATGAGGACGACCGAGCCGGCTCGGGCATGGAATCCCGAACCGCGCTGCGGCGCCCGATGGGTTACACGCGACGCTTCTTGCGCGGGCGGCAACCGTTATGCGGGATTGGGGTATGATCTTCGATCGCGGTGATCTTCAGCCCGGCGCTCTGCAGGGCGGTGACGGCGGATTCGCGACCGGGCCCGGGCCCCTTCACGCGAACCTCGACCTCCTGCATGCCGACCTTGCGGGCCTTGTTCGCCACGGATTCAGCGGCTCGGGTCGCGGCGAAGGGCGTGCTCTTCCGAGTGCCCTTGAAACCGACCGTGCCGGCCGAGTCCCACCCCACCGTCTCGCCGTTGACGTCGGTGATGGTGACCTGGGTGTTGTTGAACGTCGCCTTGATGTGGGCGATGCCACGGCTAACGTTGCGGCGAACCTTTTTCGTCTTCTTGGCCATCGATGCTCCTCGAAGCTGCGATCGCTGCCCAATCGGGGTAGCTCACTTCGGTTGCGATTGCCGTGCGGCGGGGCAAGCTCGCGGCCCGCCACGACCGCACGATTCGAGTCGCGGACTCGCCGCGATTTACTTGCCCTTCACGCCCTTCTTGCCGGCCACGGTCCTGCGGCGGCCCTTGCGGGTGCGGGCGTTGGTGCGGGTGCGCTGCCCTTTCACGGGCAGGCCCCGGCGATGCCGCTCGCCGCGGTAGCAGCGAATGTCGCGAAGGCGGGCGATGTTCTGGCCCGTCTGCCGACGCAAGGCGCCTTCCACCACGAAGTTGTTCTCGATGATCTGCGAGAGCTTCGCGATGTCGTCTTCGGTGAGCGTGTTGGCACGCACCTGGCCGTCGATGTTCGCCTCCTTGAGGATGTCCTCGGCGAACTTGTGGCCGATGCCGAAGATGTAGCTCAGCGACACGCGGATCGGCTTGTTGTCGGGGATGTCTACACCGGATACACGGGGCATGGCTGTTCTCCTGGCGGAGCGGGCCCACGAGGGCCGCGGTTCGGCGCGGGCTCGCTCAGCCCTGGCGCTGCTTGTGCTTGGGGTTTTTGCAGATGACGCGCACGACGCCCTTTCGACGGACGACCTTGCAGTGCTCACAGATTCTTCTGACACTCGAGCGAACTTTCATGCTCGCACCTCGACTTTCGGTTGCCGCCGGCAGGCCTGCCTCAGTGACGATAGGTGATTCGTCCCTTGGTCAGGTCGTAGGGGCTGATTTCCACACTGACGCGATCGCCGGGCACGATCTTGATGTAATGCATCCGCATCTTACCCGCGAGATGGGCCAGGACTTCGTGGCCGTTCTCGAGCCGAACCTTGAACATCGCGTTCGGCAAGGCGTCGATCACCTCAGCTTCAACCTGGATTTTGTCCTCTTTGGCCATATGTTGCTCAACGCCCGCCGGCCGCCTCCCCCGCACGTGCGGGATCAACTGCCGCCGGTTAGTACTTCGCAGCCGTCGTCGGTAATCGCGACGGTATGTTCGTAGTGAGCGGCGGCCTTGCCGTCTTGCGTGGCCACCGTCCACTCGTCATCCAGGACTTTCACCGCCCCTTCGCCGAGGCAGCACATCGGCTCGATCGCCAGAACCAGCCCGGCCTTCAGCTCGATGTCGTTCCGCAGGAGCTCGCGGCTGACGAAGTTCGGGATCTTCGGGTCCTCGTGCATCTTCGCGCCGATTCCGTGACCGACGAACTCCTTGACGATGCCCATGCCGGCTTTCTCGGCATAGTTCTGCATCAATCGGGCGACCTGGCTCCAGCGTCGCCCCGGTCGCACGTTCTCCAGCGCGATCTGCAGGACGTGCTTCGTGACCTCGCACAACCTGCGTCGCTCTGGGCTGACCTGGCCGACCATAAAAGTCGTGGCCGAGTCGCCGCACCAGCCGTCGATCCGGCACCCGAAATCCACGCTGACCACGTCGCCTTCTTCGAGCACGCGGTCGCCGGGAATGCCGTGGACGACCTCTTCATTGACGCTGATGCAGGTCACGGCGGGGAAGCCCTCGCCGGGTCGGTAAGTCGGATAGTTCTTGAACAGCGGGACGGCCCCGCTGCCTTCGAGCATCCGCTCGGCCGCGTCGTCGAGTTCCCGGGTCATTGCTCCGGGCCGACACGCCTCCCGACACTGCTGCAGCGTGTTGTACACCAAACGAGCGGCTCGCCGCATCTGGTCAATCTCTGACCGTGATTTCAATTGGATCGCCATGAGCCGGTCGATCTATGTTTCCAACTCTCCGGCAGGTGCGTCTGGCGCCAAACCGGGAGAATCTGGTATGATAACGTTAACTCCGCCGTCTGCCAAGGGGCGTCCGGCACAAAAAGCGGTGGCGGCTAGCGCGAACCGCGAATCCGAGGCCCGCGACCGCCGCTGCCGTCGCTCAGGAACCCCTGGTAATTCCGCATGAGCAGGTTTGCTTCGATTCGCTGGACGAAGTCCAGCGACACGCTCACCACAATCAGCAGGCCCGTCCCGCCGAGGAACGCTGAGACGAACATCGGGATGTCCAGCGCCCCGCTGATGATGGTCGGGACCACGGCGATCACCGCGAGGAAGCCCGCCCCGACGTAGGTAATCCGCTCCATGACCCGCTCGAGGTATTCCGCGGTGCGTGGTCCCGGCCGCAGACCTGGGATGAAACTGCCGTTGTCCCGCAGATTGGTCGCCATTTCCCGCGGCTGGAACTGGACCGTAGTCCAGAAGTACGCGAAGAAGTAGATGAGCACGATATACACCAGCACGTAAAGGTACTGGTAACCGCTGGGGCTCAATTCATTGGAGAGGAAGCGTGTGGAGGCGATGAACCAGCCCCATCCGGAGCTTTCGGCGAGCGAGACGAGTGCGGGCAGGACCATCGTGGGGATGATCAGCAGCGAACTGGCGAAGATGATGGGCATCACGCCGCCGTGATTGACACGGAGGGGCAGATAGCTGCGCTGCCCGCCATAGACCCGCCGGCCCCGGGTATGCTTGGCCTGCTGAACCGGAATCCGCCGCTGGCCCTGGGTGATCAGGACCGTGCCGGCCACGACGAAGACGAACGCGAGGACCAGGGCAATGATCCGGTCGAATCCGATGCCTTCGCCCCCGCCGGTCGAGAAGTTGTTGATCACCCAGATCACGGCGTTGGGCATCTGGGCGATGATGCCCGCGGTGATGATCAGCGACGCGCCGTTGCCGATGCCGTACTTGTCGATCTGCTCGCCAAGCCACATCAGGAACACGGTGCCCGCGGTCAGACCGATGACGCCGCAAAACCAGAACGTGGCGGAGCCGAGGTAGTCGGCATACACCAGTTGCTGGGCGCTGATGTACTGCAACCAGAAATAGCCCTGTATCAAGCAGAGTCCGACGGTGGTGTATCGGGTGTATTCCTGAATCTTCTGGCGTCCGGCGGGGCCTTCCTTCTGAAGCTGTTCGAGGGCGGGCACGACGGTGCCGAGAAGCTGGAAGATAATCGCGGCGGAGATATAGGGCATGATGCCCAGGCCGAACAGGGTGCTCTGCCCGAGCGCCCCGCCGGTGAAGATCGAGATGAACGTCGCGATCGTCCCCGCGGCATCGCCCTGCTGCTTGGCGGAGGTGAAGAACTCACTGAGTGCTCCCTGGTCCACCGCGGGCAGGGGAATCCAGAACCCGATGCGATAGATCACCAGCAGCCCGACAGTGAACAACAGCTTGTTGCGCAGCTCGGGGATTTTCCAGATGTTCAGGAATGCTTTGAGCATTGCGCGGCCGCTCCTTCAGCGGGTGATCTCAACCGGGCTCCACATCACTCAGCGAGCTGGCAACTACCGCCGGCTTTCTGAATCTTGTCCTTCGCGGAGCCCGAGAACTTCGTCGCCGTGACGATGAGCTTCTTGGACAATTCGCCTTGGCCAAGAATCTTCACCGGGTCTTTCGCGCTGTGGATCAGGCCCACCTCCGCGAGGGCTTGGGGGTTAATCTCGGCCCCGTCGTCAAAGCGTGCCTCGAGGGCCTTGACGTTGACGATGGCGTAGTCCTCGCGGAACCGGGCGTTGGAGAACCCGCGCTTGGGGATGCGCCGGAAGTAGGGCATCTGGCCGCCTTCGTAGCCGGGCGGGACCGAACCGGACCACCCGGCGCGACTCTTGGCGCCCTTGTGGCCGCGGCCGGCTGTCTTGCCGTGGCCGCTGCCGGGTCCGCGGCCGATGCGCTTGCGACGCTTGTGCTTTCCGACCAACGCCGTGACTTCGTGAATCATCATGGCTGCTATCACTCCCGCCCGGTTCCGATCTTCGGAATTCAGGCGATGGGGGCCGGGCCGACGACCGGCCGACCCGCTGGCGTTTACTGCTGCTCCTTGGATTCCTCGGCCGAGGTCTGCTCGTCCTTTTCGCCGCCCTCAGGTTCGGGCTGCGATGGGGTCTCGGCCGTTGGCGGCGACTGCGTCCGGGCCTCGGGCTGCTGCCCGGTCGCCGCGGTGGCGTCCTTCTCTTCCGGCGACGGGGGCTCGGCGGGCGCTTCGGTCTGCTCGGCCGGCTGCTGCTCGGCCTTCTGCTCCTGCGGCGCGGTGCGCGACGCCTGCTGGGTCACTTTCACGCCGCTGCCGCCGGGCCCCTTCGGCCGCTTGTCCCGCTCGTCCCGGCCGCCTCGACCGCGTCCACGTCCCCGGCCGCGTCCGCGTCCCCGGCCGCGCCCCCGGTCCTGCTGCGACTCAGCTTCCTGCTTGGGCTGCTCCTGCGGCTTCTCTTCCGCCGGCTTGGACGCCGGGGCGAAGCGGCGGCCCATCTCCAGCTTCGCGTCGACGATGGTCTCGGCGATCTCGACGTCCCGCACCGTCGCCACTTCGTCCTTCGAGGCGAGGGCAAGCAGCCCTTCCATCGTGGCCTTGGCGAGGTTGACTTTGTTGTTCGAGCCCATCGACTTGGTCAGGCAATCATTGACGCCGGCGAGCTCGAGCACCGCGCGCACCGTGGCGCCGGCGATGACGCCGGTCCCCGGACTGGCCGGGATGAGCTTGACCTTACTCGCTCCGAACCGGCCGAGCGCCTCGTGGGGCAGGGTCGATTCCTGAAGCGGAATGCGATGCAGCTTTTTGCGGGCGTCTTTCTGGGCCTTCTCGATGGCGGCGGGGACACCGGGCGCCTTGCCGTAGCCGAGCCCGACGTTCCCACGTCGGTCGCCGACGGCCACGAGCGCGCCGAAGCTGAATCGCCGCCCGCCCTTGACGGTCGCGGCGGTGCGGTTCAGCCAGATCGTCGTGGATTCCAGCCCTGCCGATTCTTCGATCATTTCTGCCATGTCAATTTCCTGCTATGCGGCAGCGTGGGCGACCGTTCGGCCGCCGTTTCGAGTTCAAAACTCCAGCCCGGTCTCGCGGGCGGCGTCGGCCAGCGCCCTGACGCGGCCCTGGTAGCGGAATCCGCCGCGATCGAACGCGACCCTGGTGATGCCGGCGGCCTTGGCCTTTTCGGCCACGTCCGTGCCCACCTGCTTGGCCGCCTCCATCGAACTGCCCTTTTCGAGCTTGTCCGACGTCGCCGCGACGATCGTCCGGCCGTGCACGTCGTCGATGACCTGCACGTAGATGTTCTGGTTGCTGCGGAAGACGGCAAGCCGCGGCTGGTCGGGCGTTCCGAAGATGCGCTTGCGGATGCCCTTGTGCCGCCGCCGCCGGCGTGTGGTTTTGATGTTCGTCGTACCCATGGCTGCGACCTCGATAATCGGCGGCGGTCATGCCGCCGCGTCGATGCGGCAAGCGACGATCAGCCGGCCCCGCCGGCGAACGCCTTGCCTTCCTTGCGGATGATCTCTTCGTCGATGTACTTGATGCCGCGAGCGTTGTAGGGCTCCGGCGGACGCTGCGACCGCACGCGTGCGGCGAAAGCCCCCACCGCCTGCTTGTCCGCCCCACTGATCGCCACTCGCGGGCCGTTCACTTCCACGTTCAGCCCCATGGGAATCTCGAGCTCGCGGGTATCGGCGTAGCCGACGTTCAGGGCAAGCGTGCGGCCCTGGAGCCGCGCGGTCCAGCCCACGCCGGTCACCTCGAGTTCCTTCTTGAACCCGGTGCTCACGCCGACCACCATGTTGTAGATCAGCGAGCGGGTCAGGCCGTGAAATGCCCGCGCCTGCTTGGCGTCGCTCTGCCGCTCGACCACGACCTGCTTGTCCTCGACCTTGACGGTCACCTCGGGACGGTGCTCGTAGGTCAGGGTGCCGTTGTTGCCCTGGGCGGTGACGGTGCGGCCACTGACGCTGACGTTCACGCCGCTGGGGATGTCTACGGGTTGTTTGCCAATTCGGCTCATCGTTTAAGTCTCCACCGTTGGGCCTGGCTCGCCCGAGGCGAAACCGGCGGGCGGCGGTTTACTGGACGCTGCACAACAGTTCGCCCCCGACCCGCTGCTCGCGACACTGGCGATCCGAGAGGATGCCGTGCGAGGTCGAGACGACGGTAATGCCCAGCCCGGCCATCGGGCGGGGCAGGTCTTCGAGGCGCCGGTAGACGCGGCAGGAAGGCCGGGACTCGCGGCGAAGCGTGCGAATCAGTCGCTCGCCCCGCGGGCCGTATTTCAGCTCCACGCGGACCAGGCCCTGCTTGTTGTCCTCAATCTCGTCGAAGTCGTTGATGTAGCCCTCTTCCTTCAGGACGCGGGCGATACCGCTGCACACCTTGGAACGAGGCACCATCACGTGCTTCTGGCGATTGCGGATCGCATTGCGAATCCGCGTGAGCATGTCGGCGATCGGGTCGCTAACGGACATAGTCATCTCCGAACGGCGCGGGCCTCGCGGCCCGGCGTTTACCAGCTTGCCTTCCGCATCCCGGGGATCTTGCCTTCCAGGGCGAGTTCCCGCAGCTTGATGCGGCTGATTCTGAGTTTGCGGTACACGCCGCGCGAGCGGCCGGTCAACGCACACAGGTTGCGCAACCGCGTCGGGCTGGCGTCCCGGGGCAACCGGGCGAGCCCCGCGTGGTCGCCGGCTTCTTTGAGCTGGCGTCGCTTCTCGGCGTACTTGT
Source organism: uncultured Planctomycetaceae bacterium (assembly GCA_964345245.1). Lineage (GTDB taxonomy): Bacteria > Planctomycetota > Phycisphaerae > Phycisphaerales > Zrk34 > CAYFQS01. Next base: position 11,061 of record CAYFQS010000024.1, read on the forward strand.
CCACCGTCTTCTGAATCCGGTTCATGCGTTCGACGGTTGATTTACTGGCCATGTCAATCCTCTGCAGCGTGGGCTGGAGTTTTCACGTCTGATTCACGATTCCGATTCGCGGAAGGGCACGCCCATCTCCGCGAGCACGAATCGACTCATTTTCGCGTCCGAATTGTTGAACACGAAGTTGAAGTTAAATCCGTGGGCATACTGCGCTTCGGACATGTTGACCTCGGGGAAGATGCCCTGCTCGGCCACGCCGAAGCTGTAGTTGCCCTGGCGGTCGAAGCTCTTGTCCGGCAGCCCGCGGAAGTCCTTGAGGCGGGGCACGGCCAGGGAGACCAGGCGATCGAAGAACTCCCACATCCGGGCCGCGCGGAGGGTCACCATCGCGTGGGCTTCATAGCCGGCCCGAACCTTGAAGTTCGAGACGCTCTTGCGGTTCCTGACCATGACCGGCTTCTGGCCGGTGATCGCGGCGAGGTCGGCGAGGACCTGCTCCCGCACCGGCTGGCGGACTCTGGTGCCGTCGAGTTCCCTGCCCATCCCCACGTTGATCACGATCTTCTCGAGCTTGGGCAGGGCCAGGTGGTTCTCGATGCCAAACTGCTCCGCCACCTTGGGGGCCACTTCGTTCTGGAATTTTTCTTTCATGCGTGGAGGCATGGTCGCGCTCCTGCGGCGGCTTCGGCCGCGACTGCGGTCACTTGGCGGACTTCTTCACCACACTCAACTCCTCGCCGCCCTGGACGGCCACGCGGACCTTCGAGCCGTCCTCCCGGGTCTCGAATCGCACGCGGCTGGCCCGGTTCGTCGACGGGCTGAGCGGCTGAACGTTGGAGATGTGAATCGGCATCTCCTTTTCGACCCGCCCGCCTTGGGGATAACGCTGGCTGGGGCGGACGTGTCGCTTGCGGACGTTGATCCCCTCGACGATGACCTTCTCGTCGTCCGGGAGCACCCGGAGGATGCGCCCGGTCCGACCCCGGTCATTGCCGGCGATCACCTGCACCATGTCGTCTCGTTTCACGTGTCGAGCCATCGGTCTTACCTCGGTTTCCATCGCCGGGCCATTCATCCGGCCCGGTGGTCTTCTCTGCGTCGGGTCAGATCACCTCGCTGGCCAGCGAGACGATCTTCATGTACTGCATTTCCCGCAACTCGCGGGCGACCGCACCGAAGATGCGGGTGCCGCGGGGGTTGCCTTCTTCGTCGATGATCACCACGGCGTTCCGGTCGAAGCGGACGTAGCTGCCGTCGCTTCGCTTGGTCGGATACCGGGTGCGAACGATCACGGCGGTGACGATCTCGTGTTCCTTGACCTCGCCGCCGGGCATGGCCTTCTTCACCGTGCATCGCACGCGGTCGCCGATGCTGGCGGTTCTGCGGGTCATTCGGCCACTGGCGGTGGACCCGCCGAGCACGCGGATCACCTGGGTTTCGCGGGCGCCGGTGTTGTCCGCCACGTCCAATCTGGATTCCACCTGAATCATGGGTCGTCACTCCTTGCCGGGCCGGTCGCACCAGGCGCCGGCGCGTCGCGGCACGTTCACCCGGCCTTCACGCCTTCGCGCGGGGCCTGCTCCACCACCTCAACGAGGCGCCAGGCCTTGGTCTTACTGATCGGACGACAGGGCGCGATGAGCACGCGATCGCCGTTTCTCGACTCGTTCGATTCATCGTGCACGTGGAACGTGCTGCGATGGCGAACGTACTTGCCGTACTTCGGATGCCGCTGGCGGTAGTCGACGACGACCTTGCGGGTCTTGTCGCGAGCGTCGCTGACGACGGTGCCCAGCTTCACGCTTTTCAGCGGACCACGGCTCGGTTGTCCCTGCTTGGTTTCAGTCATGGCCTGTTGCCTCATGCCTTCTGGGCCAGCTCACGCATGCGCCGCTCGGTTTTCAACCGGGCGATATCGCGTCGGGCACTGGTCAGCAGAGCGGGGTTCTCCAGCTTCTCGGTCACCGCCTGCGACCGCAGGTCGTACAGGTGCCGGTGGAGCCGCTCCATTTCGGTCTCAATTTCCTGGTCGGACAGTTTGTGTACTTCTTCTGCTTTCATCGGCCTGTCTCCCGGGCGCCGCGGCGCCTCGGCTCGATCGCATTACATTCCGTGCTGGCGCGCCACGAGCCGGCACTTGAACGGCATCTTGTGGGCGATGCGCCGCATCGCCTGTCGCGCGATGTCTTCGGGCACGCCGGCGATTTCGAAGAGGATCGTGCCCGGCTTGATGACCGCGGCCCAATACTCGACTTCCGCTTTCCCCTTGCCCATTCGCGTTTCCAGGGGCTTCTTGGAAACGGGCTTGTCGGGGAACACGCGGATATAGATCTTGCCCTCGCGGCGGACGAAGTGGGTCGCGGCCACACGGCCGGCCTCGATCTGCCGCGCCGTCAGCCAGCCGCCTTCCAGCGACTGCAACCCGAAATCGCCGAACGCCACCGAGTTGCCGCGGGTCGCGTTGCCCTTGATCCGACCGCGCATCTGCTTACGGTATTTGACTCGCTTGGGCATAATCGGCATGGCTTACACTCCAATCCGTTTGCCGCCTGCTGTCGGCGACGCGAGGTTCCTTACATTCGACCGCGGGCTCGAGGCCGGGCGCCCGCCGCCTTGGAAATCTGTTCCTCTTCCGAGACTTCTTCGTACATTCCCTTGTAGATCCAGACCTTCACGCCGATCGTGCCGTACGTCGTGCGGCTGATCGCGTAGCCGTAGTCCACGTTGGCCTGCAGCGTCTGGAGGGGGATCGATCCGAGGCGCAGGTCCTCGCGCCGGCACATCTCCGAGCCGCCGAGTCGCCCGCCGAGCTGAATCTTCACGCCCTTGGCCCCGGCGGTCATAGTCGCGTCCGCCCGCTGCTTCATCGCCCGCCGGAAGCTCGCCCGCTTCTTGAGCTGCTCGGCGATGCCTTCGGCGACGAGCTGGGCGTCGAGGTCTGGGTTCTTGACCTCGATGATGTTGATCGAGACCTTTCGCCCGGTGATGCCCTGAAGCTCGCCGGTCAGTTCATCCACGCTCTGTCCCTTGGGCCCGATCACCAGACCCGGCCGAGCGGTCTTGAGGATGACCTTAAGCTCCTCCCGGGTCCGCTCGATGTGAATATCGCTGACCGCGGCAAAGGGGGGCTGACGGTTCAGCCGCTTGTCCACGAAGTCGCGGATCTTCTGGTCTTCGACCAGCAGTTCGCCGTAGAGCGCCTTCGGCGCGTACCAGCGGCTTTTGTGGGCCTCGGTGATGCCGACTCTGAATCCAAATGGATGCGTTTTCTGACCCATGGTTAACCTTCGTCTACGGCCACGAAAATGTGGCTCGTTCGCTTGTTGATCGGGTGGGCGCGTCCGCGGTCCTTCGGCTGCCAGCGTTTGATGGTCGGCCCGGCGTCCACGCGGGCGTCGGTGACCACGAGGTCGCGAAGCTGCAGTTCGCCCTGGTCCTCGGCGTTGGCGGCGGCGGACTGCAGGGCCTTGCGGACCAGCACCGCGCCGCGCCGCTTGGAGAAGTCCAGAACGGTCATGGCCTCTTCGAAGCGCTTGCCTCGAATGAGGTCGGCGATCAGTCGCGCCTTTCGCGGGCTGATCCGTGCGAATCGGTATTTACATTCATACGCCATCGTTGATCGCTCCCAGGCCGCGCCGGCCTGCTGCGTCGCACCGGCTACTCACGCGTCCGGTGCCCGCGGAAGGTTCGCGTCGGGCTGAACTCGCCGAGCTTGTGGCCCACCATGTCCTCGGTGATGAAGACGTTGTGGAACGTCTTGCCGTTGTGGACCATGAACGTGTGGCCGATGAACTCCGGCACAATCGTGCACTGCCGCGCCCAGGTGCGAAGCGATTCCTTGCGGTTCGCATCGTTGAGGGCGTGCACCTTGCGGTACAACTTCTCGTCGACGAAGGGGCCTTTTTTCAGACTGCGCGCCATAGCTGATTCCTGTCACCCGATCACTTGATTCGTTGCACGCCGTATCGACGCGTCCGCCGACGGCGAATGATCCGCTTATTCGAGGGCTTGCCGCCACGACGAGTGCGACCGCCCTTGGCCTTGACGCCGCTCGCCGACACCGGCACCCGGCCGCCCTTCGAGCGGCCTTCACCGCCGCCGAGGGGGTGGGCGTGATGGCTCATCGCCACGCCACGCACCGTCGGGCGGATGCCCAGCCAGCGTTTGCGGCCGGCCTTGCCGAGCACCACGTTCTGATGGTCCGTGTTGCCCACCTGGCCGATCGTCGCCCGGCACTCGACCGACACCTGCCGGATTTCGCCGCTGGGCAGCACCAGCGTCGCCCACTTGCCTTCCTTATTGGACAGGCGGGCGTACGCCCCGGCCGATCGGCACATCCGGCCGCCCTGGCCCTGCCGCAGTTCCACGTTGTGCACGAGCAGCCCCACCGGGATGTTCTTGAGCTTCATCGCGTTGCCGGCCTTCGGTTCGACCGGGCCCGAGCCGGAGATCACCGTCTCGCCGTCGGTCACGCCGAGGGGGGCGATGATGTACGCCTTTTCGCCGTGTTCATACTGAATGAGAGCGATGTTGCACGAGCGATTCGGATCGTACTCGATGCCGACCACCTTCGCGGGCGTATCGAGGCGTTTGCGGGTGAAGTCGATGAGGCGATAGCGGCGCTTGTGGCCGCCGCCGCGGTGTTGGACCGTGATGAAACCGCGGTGGTTACGTCCACCCTTCTTGTGCAGTGGGCGAAGCAGCGACTTCTCCGGAGTCCGCTTGGTTACCTCGCTGTAGAGGTTGACCGAAGCGTCACGTCGGCCGGCCGTCGTCGGTCTGTATATGCGAATCGCCATGATTCAGTCCGTTCTGGCTGTCGGCGTTCCCGTCGGTGCACGCCGTCGTCTCGCGTCCTTTTAGAACAGGTCAATGTGGTCGTCGGGGTGGAGTTCGACCACGGCCTTCTTCCAGTCCTTCGTTCGTGCCGGCCCGAAACGGGTGCGGCGGTAGCGGCCACGCCGGGCGACCGTCGCCACGCTCGTCACGCGAACGTCGTACAGCGACTGGACGGCCTGGCGAATCTGCGGCTTGCTGGCCTTCTGATGCACCTCGAAGCTGTAGCGATTGCGGTTCGCCGCTTCCCACGTGCTTTTCTCCGTGATCACCGGATGCTTGATAATCTGCGTCGCGTGCATCTCAGGCGGCCTCCCCCGCCTCGCCGGCGGCCGAGTCGGTCTGGCTCAGAAACTGCTCCAGCGCCGCCCGCTCGATCAGCAGGTACCGATTCGAGAGCAGGTCGAAGGCGTTGAGCTGGTCCGAGCGGATGATGGTGATTTCGGGAATGTTCCGGGCCGAGAGCCCCGCATTACGGTTCTCGGGGTCCAGCGCCAGCAGGCAGGTTCTATCAATACTCAAGGCGTCGAGGACTTCGGCGAACGCCCGGGTCTTCGGCGCCTCAAACTTAAGCTGATCGATGATTTTGATTTCGCTGTCGACGACCTTGGCGAGCAGTGCGTTGCGGGCGGCGAATCGACGCATCTTGCGTGGCATGGCCTGTCGCCAGTTCTTCGGCTTCTTGGCGAACGCCACGCCGCCGCCTCGCAGCAGGTTCGTGCGAATATTGCCGCGGCGGGCCCGGCCGGTGCCCTTCTGGCGATACAGCTTCGCGGTGGAGCCCACTTTGTCACTGCGGCCACGGGTCGCAGCGCTGCCCTGCCGCCGGTTGGCGTGATACATCACGTACGCCTGCTTGAGCAGCGCGGGCCGAACCTCGCCGCCGAGCGACTGTTCGTCGACCGACAACGCATCCACCTGCTTGCCGTCTTGAGAATAGACCGGAATCTCAATCATGGTCTTCTCACCTTGGCCCGGGCACCGCCCGTCCAATGGGCGATCCGGGGCATCCGTGCGCCGCTCGAGCCGATCCCCATCACTACCGCGGGCGGCTCAAGCTGACTCGGTTCACTCGGTCGGTCGCGACCATGCGGCCGACCTGCCTGGTTGTTTATCCACGGCGTCAGCTCGAAGCCGCGGCGACCTTGGAGGCCTTGCCCTTGTAGAGGCGCTTCGCTTCCTGAATCATCAGGATGCCCTCCCGCGGACCGGGCACCGGGCCCTTGACCAGCAGGAGGTTGTTGTCCTTATCCACTGCGACCACGTCCAAGCTACGCACCGTGACGCGTTCGTGTCCCATTCGGCCGGCCATCCGCTTGCCCTTCTTGATCTTCGGGCCGGTGCCGGCGTTGGCCGAGTGCGAGGCGATCGAACCGGGCGAGCGGTGCTTGCGTTCCACGCCGTGCGACGCCAACTGTCCCTTGAAGTTGTGCCGCTTCATCGTGCCCTGGAAACCCTTGCCCTTGCTCGTGCCGATCACATCCACAAAAAGGATCGACTCGAACGGTTCGACCGTCAGTTCCTGGCCGACCTCATACTGCTCGAGGTCCTGCTCGCTGACGCGGAACTCGTGGTGGACCCGCTTGGGCGACAGCCCGGCGTTGGCGTCGTGGCCGATGACCGGCATCGTCGACCGCCGGGGCTTGACGTCTTCGAAAGCCAGTTGGATCGCGGCGTAACCGTCGCGGTCCGGGGTCTTGATCTGGCTGACGTAGCAGGGCCCGGCAGCCACCACGGTCACCGGCACGTTCCGCCCGTCCTCGGCGAACACCCGGGTCATTCCGACTTTCTTGCCAAGCAGGCCAACCGCCATTTGCTTAACCTCCGGGGGTCGCCGTGTCCGGCGGGTTCTTCCCGTCGATGCGGGAGAGGAACACCCACCCCGTTCGATTCCAGTTTTCGGCTGCGGCCGGTCGGCCGCGGCCTACGTCTTGTTTGTCCGTCAGGCCTTGATCTTCACGAACACGCCGGCCGGCACCACGGATCGGTTCAGGGCCTCGACCGTCCGGGCGTTCGGGTCGAAGATGTCGATGATCCGCTTATGGGTGCGAATCTCGAACTGCTCACGACTCTTCTTGTCAATGTGCGGCCCGCGGAGCACGGTATAACGCTCGATCCGGGTGGGCAGCGGGATCGGGCCCGACACCTTCACGTTCGTCCGCTTCACGTGGTCCACGATCTCCCGCGCCGAGGCATCGAGCGCCTGGTGATCGTAAGCTTCCATCCGAATGCGAATCTTGCTCGCGGGCATTGACCTTGGTTCCAACTACGCGGGCCACGGTGGCCGCCGACCCTTGCGCCACGCGGCGGCGCCTCGGCGCTGCCGGCCCGGACCACGTGCCGGGCTGGGCAAAGATCGGTAAGTGTACCGATCCTCCACCCCTTGTCAACCGCCTAGGGCGCGGAATCTTTATGATTTTCTCACCTTCGAAGCGCGACCCCTTGAGCCGAAATCATGGGAATCCCCACCAGCTACGTCAGCCCATCCCCCAACTCACGCTCCAGAGCTGCCCCATTGTCCCGCCGCCAGGTCCCAGGCCGGGCCTGATTACCATGTATCTAACGCAGGAACACCCGTTGCACCGACACCAGAAGGAGTCCAGCATGCAGTTAACCGAAGTCATAACCGCGAACGTACAAGTCGTCGACAAGGGCACGTCCATCCGGAACCCCCAGATGCTTGCCGCCGCGCTTCTGGCCGTGCTCGGCCTGCTCACTACGGCGAGCGCGCAGGAACTGAACGACCAGAGCATCCAACTTGCCGTGTCCGAAGAGCTGGTCGAGGACCCGGGCGTGGCGGCGCATCGCGTCGACGTCAGCGTCGAAGACGGCGTGGTCACCCTGGACGGCAGCGTTGACAACGCCCTGGCCAAGGACCGTGCGGTCAAGATCGCCGAGACGGTCAAAGGCGTGCGGTCGGTCGTGAACACGATCAACGTCGCCGCACCCCCCCGGCCCGGAAGACGACATCGCGGGCCTGCGCATCGGCCTGCCCAAGGAGTATTTCGGCGAG
>CAYFQS010000025.1:0-1948 GCA_964345245.1 uncultured Planctomycetaceae bacterium
ATGTGCACCGGCGGGCGGATCAAGCATCACCTCGTGGCCAACATCGAGCGTCCGGAGTCGACGCTGCTGTTCGTCGGCTACCAGTCGCCGGACACGCTGGGCGGGTACCTGGTCACCCGTCCGACCGAGGCGCGGGTCCACGGTAAGAAGCGCACCGTCCGGGCGAAGATCGAGCAGATTCACGGCCTGAGCGCCCACGCAGACCGAACGCAGATGCTCGGCTGGCTGGGGCATCTCAAACAGCCGCCGAAGCAGGTGTTCCTTTGTCACGGCGAGGAGCGGGCGGCTCTGGCCTTCGCCGACCAGATTCGCGATCGCTGCGGCTGGCCCGTCACCGTGCCGGAGTATCAGGACGCGGTGGAACTCGGCGAGGGACGGTAAAATGGGCCGCCGCCGGTCGGGCTGGTCGAGTCGAAAGGGATCCCATCGTCCGCGCGGGTTCCCGGAATCACCGCCCTTCGCGAGCTTGGGGAGCATCCCCGGCGGGGAGGGCGATATACTCCCGGTATGTCCGATTCGCAGCCCACCGATGCCCGTGGCAGTTCCAACCTGGGCAAGCTCGCCACGTGGGGCGTGGGGTGGGGACTGTTCGCCCCGGCGGCGCTCACCCTGCTGCTCGCCTGGGGCGGCGTGCTCTTGCTCGTTCCATATTTCGAGCGCGCGCTCGGGGACGTGGGCGCCGAACTGCCCGCCGCCACGACTTCATTGATCGCCCTCGGTCACGCCGCGCGACATCCGCTGGGTCTCACCCTCGGCATCATGGTCATGATCGGCATCATCGCCGGCTACGTGCTGGTGAGAAGCTGGTGGGTCCGCGTGACGTTGATCGTGATCTGTTCGGTCGGGGCGCCGGTGATCGTCGCGTGGATCGCGTTGGGGATACTGATGGCCTGGCAGGGCATTGCCGCCGCGGCGGGGCGGGTGTAACCGATCCCCGGAGAAGCTCAGAGGATCAGGCGCCACGGGCAAGGGGGCCCGATCCGTCGGGGCCCTTGCCGGTGTACGTTGGAACACGAGCCCTGTATCGGTCACAGGCCGAATATGTTATCCGCCGGCATCCACTGGCCGGTGATGAAGGACCTTACTTCGCATCCGCTCCCGGCCGCGGCTCGGGCGTCGGGGCCGGCTTGGCCATCTTCGGCGCCTCGCCGAAGCAGCGGTCGAGGTGTTCGGTATCCGGGGCCCTGGTCACCAGCGACACTCCGATCAACGTCAGGATCGACAGGGGCAGGGCGATCAACAGCGGATCGACCACATGCCAGTTGGCCACGCCGGCGAGGATCGACGGCTGGCCGTCGGTGAACTGGAAGACCAGGCCGATGGCGGCCGCCTCGCTCGACTTCACGAAGGTCAGCCAGAACGCAGTGACGAGGAATCCCGCGACCATCGACGCGATGGCCCCGGCCCGGGTCACGCGGCGGAAGAACAGCGCCCCGACGAACGCGGGCAGGAACGCCGAGGCGCACAGTCCGAAGAAGATCGCCGTGGCTCGGGCGATGATGTAGCCGCCGCCCTGGTTGAAGTAGCTGATGATCACGGCCACGACGATGCCGATGATGATGCCGATGCGGGTGATGCCGATGCCGCCGCCCGATCCGCCGATCACCTGTTCATAGACGTCCCGGCCGATGCTGGTGCCCACCGCGTGGAACTGGCTGGAGAGGGTGCTCATCGCCGCGGCGAGCAGGGTCAGCAGGAACACCAGGCCGAACCACTTCGGCATCGCCTTGCTGATGTAGTTGGGGATGATGCGGCTGGTCATCGCCTCGTACACCTCACGCGTGCCGCCGTCGGCGGCGGGAAGCTCCCGCTTGACCATGGCCCGGAGATACGCGGTGGCGCGGGGTTTGACCACGATCTCTTCGCCGATCAGGCGCGTCGGGTCCTCGCCCCTGGTCAGCCCGGCGATCTCCGCGGCGGGCGTGATCGCCGCCGCTCCGCCATAGCC